>JADLHS010000019.1 GCA_020848635.1 Limisphaerales bacterium | reverse complement strand
GTTGAATCAGGGCGCGCGAAAGCGAGTTATCCAAGGTGTTGGTTGGGTCGGCTTGGACCAAGCGCACGTTGAAACCGGGATTGGCCCCGCTGTCGAGCGGCGCGGCATTGGTCGCCGCCAACTGGGTGAAGGTGAAGGTCCAGGTGACATTCTGGGAAGCGCCCAGATTATCCTGAAACGCGACGTTACAGGTGTGGGTCCCCGAGAGGGTCGGTAGACTGGTCGGTGTGTAAATGACCGTCACCCCGGCAAACGGCGTCGAGTTGCCGGGTTGCAGCACCTCATTCGCAATCGTGAGCGATGCAAAGGGGACCACGGTGCCGTCCACGGTCAGGACAATGGTGGTCGGGTTGACCGTCGTTTCCCGGTCCAGCACGGCCACCTTGATCTCCGGGAGAATGCGCGCACCAGCGGAAAAAGGACGCGGCAAGAGTTCCGTCACGATGGGCGGATAGTGGGCAGCGGCAGTGGCGGCGTAATTGTCGAAGGTGGAATCGCAGCCCGAGGCCGGGTATTCCGCCGGATCGTTGTCATAGGTGAAGATGCCGCACTTGCCGTCAGCGTAAGTGCCTTCGTCGGCAATCACCGCCATGATCGGTGTCGTGGGATCCGACGACCGGAAGACGCGCACGACCATCAGCGAGTTGTATCCCTCGCCGACCATCCGGTACGGCCCGCTGGCGGGATCCAATGAATAGGTTGTCTCGCCGATTGTGGTCGGGGCTTCGTTCACAGTGAGGTTGATCTGCAGATCACCGGAGGTGTTGTTGTAGTTCATGGTGTAACCCTCGGTGCCACTGAGAAAGAGGTTCTTGACGCGGAACAACAAGCCGAAGGCCTGGTTCAGCGAATTATCCCAAGTGGCGATATCCACGCCGACCTGCGCGTTGACATAGTTCACGTCGTTTCGATAAGCGCCCAGCCGGGCCGGGCCGGCGCCGAAGGCGGTGGGAAAGGCCTGCCCCTGCATCCGGTAGGCACCGGAAGGAAAGGAATAGACGCCGGGAACGTTGAATGGGGCGCCCGCCAAGGTCAATTGGGATCCGGCATCATACCGGTCCCAGCCGGTGTCGTTGCCGTCGTTGAAATCATCGACTTGTGCGACCGCGCTGAACTGCGCGCCGAGCAATACCAACCCCGCCGCCACGGCGGCGCGGAGGCCGATGGTTGAATACGATGACTTCCGGTCATGCGGAACTTGTACTCGGGTGGATGTGGTTTGAGTTTTCATAATGATATTATGCTCGTTGCATTTGATAGTGTTGCTGTTGCTTCACTGGTTTCGACCGGGGTTCGCTTTATGATTAATAGATGCCCGAATTATGGTCAAGGTTTTTATTGGTTTTTGCTCACTTTTTCAGAAGGCAACGAAAAGCAGCCGGCAAACGCACCCACCCTCCGAAGCAAACTTTTGGACCATCGCGGCGGGAACGCTACGAACTTCGGGAAACGGCTGTCTGTCGGCAACGATCAGGACCGAAGCCCGGATGGTGAAATTTTGTTGGTGGGAAGACTGGAAAACCGGCGAGCAAAACCCGAACTGGATTCGAGCCGAACCGCTGGCTCCCGGGTCTCCCCTCTGTTTCAAGTTCACCGGCCGAGGTTCGCGATCGTTTCAAGCCCGGCAAAATCGGCCAATCAAAACGAGATGGGAAGAGGTCAAGAACTCAAAAGACAACCCGCGTCCACAAGCCAGGTCAGTTTGATACAACCAATCGGACTGGTGGGAAGAAACTCACGATCCCTACTGGGAGCGCGTTCGTTCGATGGCTTTGAGTTGGGCGAGGGCGTTCTGATCGCCATTGGCCGCCCGGTTTACCAACGCGGCCGTCATGGCCTGTTTGGTTCGCTGCACCGCCATCAACTGTTCGGCACTCACTCCGGGCTTGCGTTGGGCCGCTTGCAGCGCAATCACACCGCCCGCGAAATCGTCCGCCCGAGCCGCCGTGAGGGCGGTGTTGACGAGCTCCTGGGCTTCGGCAGGAGCAGTTGGCGCGGCACCGGCACTGGCGGCTTGACCAGCGGCCGGGGCCGCCGGGGCTTGGAAGGCCTTTTCCAGTTCGGAAGCGCTGGAGTTTACGTCCACCTTCTTGCTGCAGGCCCCGATGAAAAGCGCAAGCAGTACCGCCGGTAACCAAGATAAGGAATGGGCTTTCATAATAGATTCAACAAAAGTTCAACGACCATTCTGGCTACCTGGATAACACCAGAGGTTGTTTTTATTGGGATCAGCGAGCAGTTGGAAATACTTTTTCCACTTCACGTACTCCACATGGCCATCGAAATGCCCCATGGTGGCCCCGCTGTTGTGCCGCTGGGTAAGGCCTTCGTCCGGTCGGCTGGAGCCGTCGTTGAAGTTACCGGAGTCGGTCTCGTCGGATTCCCAGAACAGCATGTCGGTCGCTTTGAAAGCGGAGTTCTTGTATGTCTTACCCGCCGCCCCCGCACTCCAGTCGAATGCTCCGCTGCCCGCAATCACCGCTCCATTCATCAAGTAACTGGTGAACTTTACGTCCGCCACCTTCCACGCGGGAAGGTTGGTCTTGTGGATGGGGCACATGTACACCGTCCAAGACAGCAACATCGGGTAAAACAGCCCTTTGGTGGGGCCGTTGGTCTGGCTTAATCCGGGCACGCCCGGCAGGGCCTCGCCGCCTTTGTACAGCCAGCCGGCCGGGAGCGACCGGTTCATCATCCCGCTTTGCCCCCCGCAATTTGGCGGGGCGATGCGGTCATTGTTGTCCCCCAAGTATAGATTGTGGGCCAACCCCAACTGCTTCATGTTGTTCATGCACTGCGCCCGCTGGGCCTTCTCCTTTGCTTTGGCCAACGCCGGCAACAGCATCCCGGCCAGAATCGCAATGATCGCAATCACTACCAGCAGTTCAATCAGCGTAAAGGCACTGGACCGTCGAATTGGGTAACCGCGCATTCTGAAGTTCCGCTTGCTTCCATTCATGTTGATCAAGGTTTTGAAGGGTTTGATGACCACCATTAGCTCCCCCATGTCTATTGTTCTTGAACGATTCGCTTTGTTAGATTTTGCCAATTATGGAACTCGTCTCCACTACCTGACAAGCCAGAAATCAATGGATTTTCGATTGAAAAAGCCCGACCGCCCGGCACTGACTTCTCCCGCTTTGCGTGGTTGAGTTCTTTGCGCATGGTCGTAAGCAATTCGTTTTCGCCAATATTTTCGCCCACGGAATTCAAATTGTCAAAACGCTCCGTTCCTCACTTGCGGCTGGGACAGGCTGACCCGGCGCCGTGGTAGTGGAGGGCTTCAAAAGAAAGGGCCGCCTGGGTTGAGCAGGCGGCCGTGACGACATCCATGGAGGACAAGGATTAGCCGCGACGGTTACGCCCATACCGGGCTACCAGTGCGAGCAGACCCAAACCCATGAAACTCATGACCGTTGGCTCAGGAACGGACATTGGCGCGTACACGCCATCCTTGACTGCGAAGTAATCCACATCCATTGCACCGCTCAAGGTGTTATTAGCAAGCGCCATCCCCATGGACGCCATTTGCTGGTAATCCTGGTTATTATTGCCTCCAGTCACGTTAAACAGCACCGGGTCCGTTGCCCCATTCGCCCAGATACTGACCGTGTGAGTGCCGTTTCCTGGCGTGGCGTCGTTGGCAACGATGGTGATCCAGAATTCATTCCAGACCGTGGGATCGGTGACGGGCAACATGTTAACCTTGCCCGCTTCGCCCGAGTCAACGTTGTTTAGGAGAACGTCGCCGTTCAGGTTGTTCATCATCAGGCCAGGGCCGCTGTTGGTCGTATTCCAAGTGTCAAAAGATGTTGCCAAAGAGAATCCGATGGCACCCGGTCTAACTCCACCATCGCCGCTTGCGCCAGAACTGTTCTTGACATAAAAAGCGCCCAGACCATTCCCAAAGTTCCCATAACCATCCCCTGTGGTGGTGGGGTAAGTGATCGGCGCCGCGCCATTCAGAAGATCGTCCATGCCGGTCTTGGGCACCCGGGCCCGGAAGGAAAGCGTCACACCGGTGTTCAGAAAGCTATCGTTGACCACGCCGGACAAATTGTGGCCAAAAGCAATCGTCCGATTGTTGGAACCGGCATAAGCGGTTGGACTGCCGGGGTCTTGAATCCGCAGGAAGTTAACGCTACCATCGGTTCCGGTCTGAACGCCGCCGGGGGCGTTGCCCGGGCCGAGCGTGCCGCCGATCGCGGATCCGTCCCAATTGTCCGAGTCACCCGGCCCGGTGGCACCGCTGTGATTCCATGTGCCATCGAGCGAATCGAAAGCCGTGCCCCCGCTGCCAGCGGCGCCGCCGCTCCCGTCGTAGATGTAGCCCCAGCCGCCTGCGGGAGCATCGTACGCATGAGCCATGGTTGTTGCGGCGAGCAGCGCGACGGCGGCCAGCGCAGTTTGGTAGGTTTGATGTTTCTGTTTCATACTTTGTTTTGTTGTTTTTGGGTTTTCCTTTTTCACTGAGGGCTGTGATCGCATAAAATCTACTGGCTAACGTCCAGTGGGCGTGTCGGGATAGCACCATAGCATATTCTTGTTGGGGTCATCCAGTAATTGTTGGTGCTTTTTCCATTTTATAAATTCCACATGCCCATCCAGAATTGCCATGATGGCCCCGTCGCCATGCCGCCGCGTGAGTCCCTCGGACGGATCGCTCCCGCCATCATTGAAGTTCGCCGGATCGGTTTCATCGGTCTCCCAGAGGATCAGGCTGTCGGGCCGAAACGCCGTTGCCCGGTAGGTCTTGCCGTTGGCGGCCGCGCTGGCGCTGTTGCCGCCGGATCCCACAAACGAGTTCATCACGTAACTGGTGAACTTGACCCGGCTCTGCGCCCAGGCCGGAGTATTCGTCTTGTGCGAGGGGCACAGGTACAACGCCCGCGATTTCAAGTATTCATAAAAGATACCGAGCGTTGGTCCGTAAATATTGCTGTTGGGATCCGCGGCGTTTTCCTTGGTCAAAACCTTGCCAGGCAGGTAGAGCCAGCCGACCGGCAGGGTGGCCATCATCAAACTGCCCTCGCCGCCAGTGTTGGGCGGCGCCAGCTTGTCATTGCTGTCGGACAAATACAGATGTTCGGCCAACATCATTTGCTTCTGGTTATTCATGCATTGCGCACGCAGGGCTTTCTCCTTGGCCTTGGACAAAGCCGGCAAAAGCATGGCCGCCAGAATCGCGATGATCGCAATGACGACCAGAAGCTCAATCAGCGTAAAGGCCCGGCGCCCGGGCTGGTGGTCAGGACGCGACATATTCAGCTTCATTTCCAGGATTCCGATGGTTGGTTAATGTGTGGTTTGTGACCCGCTGCTTGCCGGCGGAAATTCATCGCCGGGCGCTGGAATGCTTAATCATCCATTCCACATCGCGGCTGCCGCCAGCAAAGACCGAGCCTTCAAAGTCCATCCGTTTGACCGGGATTTTCGTGCTGGTTTCGACCCAGCGTTTGATCTCGCTGTGGCCATCCACGAAATTAAACCCGCAGGCGCCGGCGTGCAGGCTGCCCGGCAGGTCCCGCCAACCCTTCGGGGTGGTGACATCAGTGATCATCCAGCCGTCGTTGATGCTGTCGGGATGCTCGTCCACCATCATCCATAACTCGGTTGGTTTTGGGTCGGTCACATCGGAGAACCTGTCGTACCGACGCCAGTCGCCGTACCAGATCGAGCCGCCGCCGGGATTTTGCGTTTTATACGCGCCGCCTTCCAGAAACCCGTTCAGAGCAATGCTCCGGCACCGCGGCAGATAGCCGGCACCGGGAAAATACGCTGGGTAAGTGTCGGAAGGACACTTGTAAACTCCCGCGTTGCGCAGGTACGGCCCGAGTGCGGCTTTCAGCATTTTCTGAATATTTGTGTTATCGGTGGATACCCCCCAAGTCATCTTTCCTTCCACCCAGCTTCCCGGCTCGCTACTGGAAAAGTTGGGGGGAAAAGAATCCTCGAAATCGCCCGCGTAAATATGCACCGCCATACCTGCCTGCCGCAGATTATTCAGGCAGGCGATGGCCCGGCCTTTCTCTTTCGCCTTGCTCAATGCGGGCAATAACATCGCCGCCAGGATTGCAATGATGGC
>JADLHS010000018.1 GCA_020848635.1 Limisphaerales bacterium | reverse complement strand
CATAGCTGCACGTCAAAGTGGCAGGCAAATACGCGGTCACGCTGTTGGTCGCCAGCCGTCCGTAGCTATCTTGGGCGATTGCGGTAAACGTGTTGTTCCCGTCCGCGAGCGCGATATTCGTGCGCGCTTCCGCGGCCGCCATGCCGGGATGCTTTCCGTGCGCCATGGTGCCTAACCTCTGCCCGTCAGCGCCGGGGTGCAAGCGGAAAATGGCGACCGCTATGCCAGTGCGAGTTTCAAGTGCGTCAGCCGGAAAATGGCCCCCTGCGGCGCGTTCGCGCGACATTCGATTTCCCAGCCGTGCGCCAGGACAATCTGCTGCACGACAGCCAGGCCAAGACCTGTGCCCTGTTGCGTGGTGGTGAAGTATGGTTTGAAGATCTCCGCGCGGTTTTCGGCCGGCACCCCCGGCCCGTTGTCCCGCACTTCCAGCCGGGCCTCCAGCGCCCCGCTTTTCTCGATGTGAATCTCGATGGCCCCGTTTGCGGTCACGGCCTGGATCGCGTTCAGCACCAGGTTGAACAACACCTGCCGGAGCAATTGTTCGTCCGCCTCGATGGCGAGCGGGTCGCCGGTGACGTGCAGGCGGATCTGCTTTTCCTCGAGGTCATGGGTCAGCGCGCGCACGACTTCCGCCGTCACGGCGTTGAGCTGCAGGGTGGCGCGGCGGACTTCGCGGGGTCGCGAGTAATTGATGAACTCGTTCAACTGCGCGGCCACGCGGTCGGCTTCGTTCACAATCTCGCCGGCCTTCTGGCGGGTCGCGGCGGGCGCCTCGGTCGTTTTGGAAATCATCTGCGCCAGGCCGCGGATCAGGTTGAGCGGATTGCGCGTCTCGTGGGCGAGGCCCGCCGCCGCCAGGTTCATTTGCTTGAGGTGCGAGTTGAGTTCGCTGGCCCGCACAAGGCGGATCTGGAGGTCTGCCGTCTGCGCCAGGTTGCGCCACGCAAAGCCCAGCCCCAGCACCGAGAGCCCCGCCAGCCCGGCGATCATTGCCCGCAACCAGATATCCCGCTGCGTTGCGGCGCGCACCGACTGCGCGGACAGGACAATGACGAAGCTATGCACGCCTTTCTTCTCCAGCATGGCTTTGTACTCCGCCTCGCTCATCCACGGCGGCCGGCCAAACCCGAACCGGGGTCGCCCTTCGCCGCCCCGCGATCGGAAGCGGTTCGTCGCGGGAAACGGCGACCCGTTCGTGTCGCCGGGGCGGAACTCCGGCGGAAACGGCGGGGGCGGCAGCCGCTTTTCGGATGCGGCTTCGGTTTCCGGGGGACTTTGCGCGCCCGGCGGGGGCCGGTTGGTGAAACTTTCCATCGAGAGGATAATCGGGGGATTGGTGCGCTCGGGCTCGTGGGCGATGCTGGTGCCCAGGTCCACCAGGTTCATTAGGGTCACGGAATCGTGCTCCCACAGTTCGGCCGGGCGGACCGTCCCCCGGGCTTGCAGATCCCCGGGTGTGCCGGCGGAAGCCACCACCTCGCCCGCGGCGTTGAGCAGCGCCACCGCGCTCAACTGGGCGGGGCGGACGAGTTCCGTGAGCGCCGACTCGAGGCGTTCCTTGGAGATCACCCCAAAGCGGCGTTGCGAGCGCAGCACGATGCCGACGGTGGTGGAGATATCCTTGGCCCGGTTGATCAGCTCCGCGCGCGCCGCCCGTTCCACCCGGAAATGCTCCGCCACCTGCCAGCCCACCACCAGCGCCCACGCGGCGCCGAGCAATGCGTAGATCAGGCGGCGATGGCGTGGGGTTTCCATGGTTGCGCCGGGCGGTTACGGCGTCACGTTCTTGAACGTCGGCTTGGCGCTTTTCGGCGCCGGCGCGGTTGGCAGTTGGTCCAGGTACTTGTTCAGTTCTTCCTCCGTCAGCGCTTTGGTCACGCCCGATTTTTCCTGTTCCTTCACGGACAGCGCGGCGAGTTGGGACGGGGCTTGCACAATGTGCGGGGTCAGGAAGATGAGCAGCTCGGTTTTAACGTCTTTCTTTGTCGTGGAGCGAAAGAAGAAACCGAGCCACGGGAGGTCGCCCAAAATCGGAATCTTGCTGACCGACTCGGCTTTGGCGTCCGCAATCAACCCACCAATGACGACGGTTTGGCCGTCTGGCGTCACTACCACCGTGTCCGCCGAGCGCTTGTCGATGACCGGGGCCGTAACCCCGATGGAAACCGGAACGGACTCGGTTTTGGAAATGGTGGAAATCTCCGGGGCTACGATCATCTCCACCTGGCCGTCCGAGGTGATGAACGGCGTCACGCGCAGAATAATTCCGACATCGGTGTAGCTGAAGGAGTTGATGGGGTTGCCGAACGTGTTGTAACTCACCGCGGTGATCAGCGGCACCGTCTGGCCGACGAGAATGGTCGCGGGTTGGTTGTTCCGGGCCAGAATTGAGGGGCGCGATAATATCTTGGCTTTCCCAGAGGACGCGATGGCCCGCAGCGTAACCTGATAATCCTGCCCGAGAACTTGATATAGACCCGCCCCCGGCGGCGTGGGAAGGAAGCTTTGCGTTGGCTGGCCTAAGGCATTTTTCTGCACATTCGTGGCAACCTGATTCAAGCCGGACAAACCAAACACGTCGGCGGCATTGCCTGTCACCCCTTTGTCCGTACCGGTGAATCCGCCTTCCAGCCCGATTTCCGAACCGTCGGTGTGGGTAACTTCGACAAACACCACCTTGATGAGCACCTGCGGCTTCGGTCGGTCGAGGTTGGTGACCACCTGGCCAATCTGGAAATTCGTATCCTCGTCGGTGATGACGATGAGCTGCCGGGTTTCCGGGTCCACGGAAATCGTGGCGGTGCCCACGGTGCCGGCCGGGTTGTACTGGCGGGCGGTGGTGCTGCTGCTGTTGCGGTTCTGGTTCTGGCCGCCAAACCCGCCGAACCCGCCGGGGAATTGCGCCTGGACGGAGCCGGTGGCGAACAGCCCGAGTCCGCACACGAGCAACCATGGGTTGCGCCGTTGGAAGAGTTGATTGATCATAAATTCCTCGTAATGGGGCGGCGGGTTAGAAGCCGCCCTGGTTGCCGGTGCGCGTCCCCGTTCGGCCGCTCGTCCCGGTGGTGCTGGTGCCCGTTTGCGTCTGGTTGGCCCGGTTTTGTAGCACGTTGTTCTGGTTTTGGGAAGTTCGGCTGTTGTTCCGCGTGGTGGTGCTCTCGAACATCTCCTTCAAGACCGTCTGCACCTGCTGCGCGTCGGCATTCTCCAGCGAATATGTGTATACTTTCTGTTTCTTCGCCGGATTCGAATCGAGTTGCGCGATCATGCCCCGCACCTGCTCCATCAGCCCGCCCGCCGCACTGACAATTACCGATTGCGTGCGCGGGTCCGCCACGGCGATGACCCGCGCGCGTTTTTTATTCCGGGAGTTTTGGTCGTTGCCGCCCGTGCTGGCGTTGCCGCCGCCGCGGAAAAGGTTGGCAAATCCGCCCGCGCCCCCCCGACCGCCAAATTGTACGGGCGATTGACTGCCACTGCTCTTGGTTTCATCTGGAAACACACTGGTCAGCAAGGTTGCCATCTCCGAGGGATCGGCGTAGTCCAAACGAAACACCTCCACTTCCGTCATGTCCTGCGCGCCCAGGTCAATGGCCTGGATGATTTCCGCCACGCGATGGATGTTCGCCTGCGTGTCCGTCATCACAATCGAGTTGCCGGCCTCGTTGGCGGTCATCGTCGTGGTCGTTGCGACCAGCGGCTGGAGATCTTTGATCAACTGCGCCACCTCGACATAGCGCACCGGAATGATCTGCGTCACGATCTCGTCGTTGGTGGGAATGCCGGCGGGGTCGCTGCCCTGCTTCACCGGGATGTTCTTGGTTTTCGCCTCATCCTTGTTCACCACCGTCAGCGTGCGCCCGTTGCGGATGGCCGCGTAACCGTTTTTGTTCAGCACCGAATTCAGCAGGTTCACGGCCTCGTCCCGGGTCAGCGGCGTGTTGCTCCACACGTCAATTTTCCCGCTGACCTTCGTGTCGAGCACAATGATGAACCCCGCCGCCTCGCTCAGATAATTCAACACCTGGTCCAGCGATGCCCCGCGAAAATTCAGTCGCAGTCCCGTCTCGCCATTCGTCCCTCCGGCCCCGGCGTTGGGGGGCGTTGCCAACGCTTCCGCCCCGGCGGCGGGCGGCTCCCCCGCCCCGGCGGGTGCGAGGGTGGCTTCGGCGGGCGGCGGGGCCGGCGCCACCGGCGCCTCAGCGGCGAATAATCGTCCGGCGGCCAGACTGGCCAGCAGGAGCAGTAGAGCGAATGTTTTCATTGGTTCATTTCCTGTCGTCGTTGCATCAATCGTAACAGCACCGGATCGGTCGGGGGTGTGGCCGCCGCCGCGCCATTCCCGGGCGTCGTCTCCCCCTCTGGCGGATTCACCGCCGACTCCCCCTCCACCACGATGACCTCCGGCTCCCCTGGATTGCCGGCGATTTCCGTTCCGTTCGTCGTGGTCAGGCTGCCCGGCTCGCCGTTCGTCAGCGATTGCGAAAACACGGCGCGTCGGCGTGACGTGCCTTCGCCCCCGGTGCTCAAAAACCATTCCCCTTCATCCTCGCGCCGCATCTGCATCCCCACCTTCAGCTCAAACTCATTGGTGCCCGACGTTAATTTCACCAGGTCCGGCCTCACGCTCGCCACCTTGTATTGACCGATCGCCGCATCCACCTGGAGCACCTGCTTGTAATCGGCGCGCGTGCCCTCGAAAAACGCAAACCATCCCTTTTCATAACTCATGATGCCGACCAGCACGATCGCCTCGACGTGCGCGGCGGGCGTCGTGGCGGCGCGCGGTGTCCGGCCCCCGCTCCGCCCCACGCGGTTGGGATTGAAGATATTCCGGTCGCTGATCATGCGGAAGGCATCGTAATTCAACGCGGCTGGCGCGTTGGTGGACTGGGCCGGGCTGGCAACCTCCCTTAGCAGCAGCGCGCCGAGCATGACGCCGGCTGTCCACCGCCAACGCGTGCCGCGAACCGAAACGCGTCTCGCCGTTTCCACCTTCGGTCTTGGGTCTTCAGATTCCGCCCGGGCCCTCATCGTTTCTCCTCCGGCAGGTTCAGGACCAGCCCGCTGAGCTGCACGCCCATCGAGAGCTGTGCCCCCTCCTTGTCGCGCGCGGTGATCTCCACCGACTCGATTTTCAGTGCCATCGGGTCCTTTTCAATATTATAGAGAAATAGGCTCAGCGTTCCGACCGTGCCCGCGGCGTCCACCCGGCATTGCAGCGTGGTGAAATCGTCATTGTCGCGCTTCCACTGCGGCGTGATCGAATTCACGCTGATGCGGCTGTCCTGCGACCATTTGTCAAACGCCTGCAGCACCTGCTGCTCCGCCAGTGACGGGTTGCTCGGCAGCGTGTTCGTTTGCATCCGCGCCCAGCTCGCACGGTACCCGTCCCGGCCTTCCTCGTGCTTCAACAGCCGGTCGCCTTTTTCGACCTGCTTGCGCAATTCGACGATTTTTTCCGCCCGCGCCTTCCACGCCTTCCCCAGCGGCGAGAAGATCAACGAATCGCCCACCAGCAGCGCCAGGCCCCCGAGGGCGGCCAGGATCAGCAGTTGTTGCCGGTTCTTAATTTGCATGGTTGCCTCCCTCGACCCACCGGAAGTCGAACGTGAATTGAATGGGTGCTTTGCCTTGAATGCGATCCACTTTCAAATCGGCCACGTTGCCGGCGTCGCGCAGTTTGCCCAGCGTGCGCAGCAGCGATGCATTGTCGCGGGCTGTGCCGGTGCAGGTGACCAGGTTGGCGTCGCGGATTTCCACCGTCTTGGCGGTCACCACCCCGTCTTCCGGAAATGCCGTGGTGAGCTGCCGCAAAATGCTCAGACTCCGCAACGACTCGTCGAACCACGGACGGTACTGGCGAATCTTTTGCTGCATGGCTTCCAGTTCCCCCACGCGCCCTTGCATGTCTACCCAGCGCGTCCGCAGCCGCCAGAGCTGGACCTGCTGAAATCCGAACGCCCCGACGATGAGCAGGAGCACCGCGCCGGCAACTGCCCCCGCCTGGCGTAACTTGCCCGTGGCATAGCGGGACGTGAGCTGCTGCCAGGGGGAGACTCTTGGGGGCAGGAAGTTTAATGCCGGCGGGCGGCCGACCAGCCGGGCGGCCGCCAGACTGAACGCGGCGGACACCGGGGCTTTGAGCGGAAGCTGGACGCCAAACGCTTTCGGATCGTAAGCGGAAACGGCGACCACGTTCAAATGCATTGCCGCCAGCCGGCGTTCGATTTCCGCCACCAGTTGTTCCGCCAGTTCCGCGGGCCCGAACACATGCACCTGGCGCACGGTGGCGCGCAGCTCTTCCGGTAACTGCCCCAGCGTGATGCGCGCCTCGCGCGCCACCACGTCGCCGCGTAAAATCCGCCGGCCGCCTTCGCTCTCCATCGCGCCTTCGAGCGCGCGCAACGCCACGACGCCGCCGCCACAAATCACCTGCAATCCAACGTGGCTCTCGCCGATCGTCAGGGCGAGGGCCCCCGCCCGCTCGGCTGGCTGCAGGGCCGTGATGCCCGGCGAAAAACTTTCCGGCTGCAGTTTCGCCGCGCGCAGCACGGCTTCAAGCGTCGCGACCTGATTCCGAGGCACGGCGAGGATCGCCGCGTGGCGTTGGCCGGATGCCGCCTGGCAGAACGACGTGGCCGTGACGAGCGTCGCGACATCGCATGGGAAACTGCGCTCCGCCTCGATTTGCAGAAAGCTGGCCGCCTCCGCCTCCGGGAGCGGGGGCAGCGCGGCATGCGCCGCCATCACCCACTTGAGGGGCAGGGCCACGACGCAGCGGCGTTCGCGAATCTCGGCCGCGTCGAGGTGATTGCGGATCTCTCGCCCCGCGAGTTCGGGCGCGGCCGTCAGCGGGTCCAGCGCCAGCGCCACCGAGAACGATGCCTGCATGTGCAGGGCACCGTTCACGCGCTTCAACCAGACCCCGTCCAGCCGGTTGCCGTCCAGCGCCAGGCCAAGCAGCGAGGTCGCGTTCGGTCGCCGTAGCGACGTCATTTTCTTCCAATCCATCATGGCGTTGTCGTGGCCAGCCAGGTCGCTCGCGTCTCGCGGCCGAGGGCCCAGCCGAGCGATCCGAGGTTCTGGCGATAAATGATTTTTGGCGTCCCCTCACTCAGGTCGAAAACGAACCGGCTGCGCCGGTATCCGCGGCCAAACGGACCCAGTGCCGCCACATCCGCGGTGAATTGATAGCTCTGACCCGTGAGCAACCGCCCGGCCTGGCTGATTTCCTGGGCGCTCAACACCTTCGTCACCCACGCGACCGAATCCACGCTGTCCGTGTTGGCCTGCCGGTAGGCCACCAGTTCCAGCGCCTTGTCGTCGCCGATGCCCGGCAGGCACGCCAGCACCGCCGCGCTTGCGGTGTTCACATTCACGCGGCCTTCGATGATCGGACCGCCCACCGTGGTGATCTCGGTTTCGATTTGGGCAAACTCCTCGGCGCTCATGCCGCTCCGCGTATAAAACTCGAGCGGACTGGACGCATTCGTGATCCCCGGCCGGTTCATGATCTGGTTCGCCCGCTCCGCGTTGAACGCCTGCCCGAGCAGTCCTTGCATCGCATTCCGATCCCCGATCCGGATGCGCGCCGTTCCGTCGCTCCGGAGGTTCGGCTCACGACTCCAAACGGTGACGTATTCCAAGATTCCCGGGTCCGCAAGTCCGTCGCGATTCTCGTCGGTCTCGTTCGGGTCCAGGATCCCGTTCCGGTTGGTGTCTTCGCCGAGGAGGATGTCCATCGTCGCGCCCGACACGAGGCGCAACTCATCCACGGAATCGAACGGCGCATTCTTGCACAGGTACGGCGGGCGCAGACGACCATACGTCTCCGCTTCCGCGCCACCGGAGGTGATGTCACTGTCCGCATCGCGCCAGTCCACAATGGCGGCGGCGAGTTCCGGCGTCATGCGCGGCAGCAGTTCCAGCATTTCCACGGTGGCCGTGTTCAGATTAAGTTTCGCGCCTTCGTCCGCCAGCCCGAACGCGATCTGATTCGGCGCCCCCTGGCTGAAATCCCGGCCGAGGAGCCAGAAGTGGGCCTCCCCTACGGCCACGGCCTCGTTGGCATAGTCGGTGATGTACGGCACGATCCCGTTGGTGGCTTGCTCCGTCAGCACGCTGGCGACGTAGCGCGCCGCACCCTCGATGGCCTGATCCGCCGCCAGCATGGCCACGCGATTGTCCGCCGCCCGTAATTCCGAACTCATGGCGTTGGCGAAATACAGCGTAATAGCCACCAAACCTAGCGCGATCCAGAGCACGATGATCAGCACCGAGCCATGCGCTTGTCGTCGCCGCCGTGCGGCGGCGGACATCGCCATCGAATCCGCCCCCTCCCGGCGGCGGCTGTGGTTTGGAGGCGAAGCGATCTGTTTCATCCGCCCGTTCCTCCCGCCGCCGTCTGATTTGTTCGCGCTTGCGTGGTGAGCGGCACCAGCAGTTCCAGGGGCTCGCGTTTGGCAGCATTGCCCGGTTCATTCGCCGCCAGTTGAATCCGCACGCGCACGGCCTGCGGCAATCCTGGGTCGCCCATTGTGGTGTCCCACGAATCGCGCCAGTCGGTGCCGGTGTAGGTGAGAAACTCCAGGCTCTCGACGTTGTCCAGGAGCCATTGCTCGTCCGTTTCCTCGGCCAGTGTGGGCAGCAAATTGCGAGTGATGACCCGCACCAGATCCATGCCTTTGGTGGTCGTGCGGTCGGCCGCCGCGACGAGTTGATAGCGCACCCGCTGCAAATCGCCCCACGGCATCGGATTGCCCAACGGATCATTATCCATGATGACGCCGGTGGTCGTGCAGAATTCCAGGGTGCTGGCCGCCCCGGACGAACCCAGCCCGCCGCGCCCCGCGCCGCTTATGAAATCGCAAACAAAGACGCCATTGGAATTGGGTTGCACCGCGCCCTGCAGGTCGCGGCGGAGAATGGCTAGGGCCTGGTTCAGCGGCAGCCGTTCGTCCAGCGCGCGGTTCGTCGTCCGTTCCAGATGCAGCGCGCTGTAAAACACGGCATTCATCGCCAGCAGCACAATGGAAAAGATCGCCACCGCCAGCAGCATCTCAATCAGCGTGAAGCCTGGCGGCTTAATCTTAAGCCCCGCTTTGGGGCGGTGAAGTCGGGAGGAGTCAAGCGTAAGCTTATGATAACGCGGAACTCCTCCGCACAACCGGGCGTACCGCTGCGGGTAAGCTACCCGCGCGGCGCCAGACTTCGCTGTGCGATTCAATTTCATTATTGCAGACTTACCAGTGTGCTCATGGGCACCGTATAATCCTTGCCCTGCACTGGAAACGTCACGTCCACGGACAACAACTGCATCGCGGATTCGGTCCACGCTTCGGTGCGCAGCGTCCAGCGGTACTCGCGCTCGGCCTCCAACACCGTGCCGCTCTGCACGGCCTGGACCCAATTCGTGGTCACAATGCATTCGTTCAACACCCGTTCCGCCACGCGGGCGGCTTCGCGTTTGCGCTCGGCCACCGTGCCCGCGCGACTGGCAATCTGCAGCCCCTGGAGGGCCACCGGAATGACGATGGCCATGAACACCAGCGCCGCCAGCACCTCGGCGAGCGTAAAGGCGTCAACGCCGCGCCGCGGCGCGCTGCTCGGCTTGGTTGTGAATTTCATAGTTCAATCGGCTGCGACTCAGCGCGAGCCAGCGCGAGTCCCCCTCGCGATCCGTCAGCCGCACGGATTCCACGCTGCTCTCGTCAATGCCGCCGTCCGGCTGAAAGCGAATCTGCGGCAACGCGCTGCGTTTGCCCGTCGCGGTCCCGGTCCCCATCAGGGCGCTGGCCGTGTTGGCGGCTCCGACCTCGACGTTCACGTTGCTGTCCAACTGGTATTCCACGGCTTTCGTGTCTTTGTCCGTATAACTGGAATCTTCTTCCAGCCCATAACTGCGTTGCGCCGAATCCACCCACAAGACCACCGGTACCCCCCCGGACGCCGCCCGGCTCTGGCCCTGCCGGGTGAGCGACAACAGCCGCCGCGCCTCGGAATCCAGCGCCCGCCCGCGAAAAAATCCCGCCAGCGACGGTGCCGCGATGGCCACGACCACGACCAGTAACGTCATCACCAGGACCAACTCGATCAGCGTAAAAGCCCGGTCCGTGTCACTTCTTGTTCTGCCAGTTGGTAATGTCATCGTCACTTCCGGTTTTGCCGTCCGGCCCGCCGGAACTCAGGTCATACGAGGTGGCGTTCCGCCGGCCCGGGCACTCGTAAAGGTAATCGTTGTTCCAGGGGTCTTTCGGCACTTCCTTGAGATACGGCCCCCGCCAGTTCTGGGCGTCTCGCGGGGCCTGCACGAGGTCGCTCAGGCCGCTTTTGCCTTTCGGATAATAACCGTTGTCCACCTCGAACGCGTCCAGCGCCGTGCCGAACGAGGAGATCTGCGTCTGGGCCGCCGTGAGCCGCGCCTGTTCGGTTCGCCCGGCGAATTTCGGGACCACAATGGCCGCGAGAATCCCGAGGATCACGAGCACCAGCAGCAGTTCGATGAGGGTGAAGCCGCGCACCGCGGCCGGGTTTCGGAATTCAGCTTTGAGGTTCACTTTCATAGTTCAATGGATTGGGGCGTCATTTGATGTGTTCTTGCAGGGTAAAGATGGGGATGACCATGCCGATGAAAATCGTGCCGATAAATCCGGCGATGAAAAACAGCATCAGCGGCTCGGCAAACGCCACGGCGGTTTTTAACTCCCGGTCTAGGTCGCTCTCGGTCACGTTGGCGATGCGGACGAGTTCCTGATCGAGTCGTCCGCTTTCCTCGGCCACGGCGATCATTTCCAGCACCGACCCGGGGAACAGTCCGCGGCAGTTGGCCAGACTCTGCCCCAGTTGGCCGCCCGCCGATACCTGGTCAATGGACTGCGAAACTGCGTCCACGAGAATCTGGTTGCCGATGGATTTGCGGGCGACGTTCAGTGCCTGGACGAGCGGCACGCTGGCCCCCAGCAGCGTGCCCAGCATCCGGCAAAACCGCGCCATGGCGAATTGCGCCACCAGCGGGCCCACGACCGGCGCGCGCAAAATCAAGCCTTCCCACCCGCGCCGGCCGGTTTCCGAGGTGAACCAGCTGCGCAGTAACAGCCCGGCCACCACCAGTCCCGCCACCACAAACAGCCCGTATGACCGCACCAGATGGCTGACCCCAACGATGATCTGGGTTAGCAGGGGCAGGGTGGCGCCAAAGCCCGAAAAAATGAGCTGAAACTTGGGAATGAAGAACGTGAGCAGGAACACCACGACCCCCAGCGCGAGCACCAGCAGGATGGTCGGATACAGCATCGCGGTCATGACCTTCGAGCGGAGATCCTTTTCGCGCGCCTGAAAATCCGCAATCTGCGCCAGCACCAGATCCAGAAACCCGCCCGTCTCGCCCGCCTGCACCATGGCGACATAGACGCGCGGAAACGTCTCCGGCGATTTGGCCATCGCGTCGGCCAGCGGCATGCCGTCAATGACCAGCCCGTGGATTTCCTTCCACTTCGCCGCTGCCGCCGGAGTGGCCGCCTCCTTGTGCAGGATGGTCAGGGCGCGACTGAGCGGCACGCCCGCCGCCAGCAGGCTCGAAAGCAGCCGCGTGAAATTTTCCAGTGCCCGCGCGGAGATTTTTTCGGCGCCCAGGCGGAGCGGGAGCGAACCGAAAGCCGGCTTCGCCGCGTCGCTCTTCGCGCTGGCGGCCCCGGCTTTCTCGGCCAGGCTGATGGGCCGCAGCCCCAGCCCTTCCATGTGCCGAAACGCCTCCGGCCGGCCCGCCGCTTCGAGCTGGCCTTGCGCGATCGCTCCATCGGCTTGGAGCGCTTTGTAATCAAACAGTGGCATGCGCTGTTTTGGGCGGGTGAACTTCGATCGCCGGTTTGGGTGCCGCCTCCGGCGTCAGGTTGTTCAACGCCTGATCCTTCGTCACCCGCATCACTTCTTCCGGCGTGGTGATGCCCGCGCGCACCAGCCGCCAGCCGTCTTCACTCAATACGCGCAGACCGTTGCGGCGGGCCACTTGCGCGATTTCGCCGGAGGAGCAGTTCTTGAGCACCATCGCCCGCAGGTCATTATCAATGTCCATCCATTCGAAAATGGCCTGCCGTCCGTGGTAGCCGGTGTTGCGGCATTCCCGGCAGCCGACGGCGCGGAAGACGGTGGTGGCGGCGGGAATTCCGATCTGCTCCTTGATCGCCTGTGTGGTCGGCGACGTGTCGGGTTGCTTGCAATGCGGGCAAAGTACGCGGACGAGCCGTTGTGCGAGCACCGCTTCGAGTGACGAGGCGACAAGATACGGCTCCACGCCCATGTCCACGAGTCGGGTTACCGCGCCCGGCGCGTCGTTTGTGTGGAGCGTCGAGAACACCAGGTGGCCGGTCAGCGAGGCCTGCACGGCAATTTGCGCCGTTTCCTGGTCGCGGATTTCGCCGATCAGAATCACATCCGGATCGTGGCGCAGAATCGAGCGCAGTCCCCGCGCAAAAGTCAGCCCGGCTTTTTCCGAGACTTGAATCTGGTTGATCCCCTTGAGCTGGTATTCAATCGGGTCCTCGATGGTGATGATCTTGCGGACCTGGTCGTTGATTTCGTTGAGCGCGGTGTACAGGGTCGTCGTCTTGCCGCTGCCGGTCGGGCCGGTCACGAGGATGATGCCGTGCGGCAAACCGAGCACGCGCCGAAAGGATTTCAGCTCGCGCGGGGCCAAACCCAGTTCGCCCATGCCGAGCAACGTGGCGTTCTGGCGGAGCAGTCGCAGCACCACTGCTTCGCCATGGAGCATGGGAATCACGGACACGCGAATGTCCACCTCGTTTGCGTCCAGGCGGATCTTGATCCGGCCATCCTGCGGCAGCCGTTTCTCCGCGATGTTGAGGTGGCTCAGGATCTTGAGTCGTGAAACAATGGCGGGCTGAAAGCGTTTGATCTGCGCCGGCACCGGGATTTCCTGCAACACCCCGTCCACGCGGTAGCGGATGTGAAATTCATGCTCGAACGGTTCGAGGTGAATGTCCGAGGCGCGCAACTCGATGGCGTCGCGCAGCACCTGATTGACGAAGCGGATGATGGAGGCATCCTCGGCATCCACATCGAGGTCGTTGTCATCCCCCGCGCCCTCGTCCACCACTTGCAGCGACTCGCCGGCCAGCGTGTCCATCGTATCCGCGCCGACTCCGAGCCGTTTCTTGATCTCGCGCTGGATCGCTTCGCTGGGCGCCAGCACCGGGGCCAGGCTAAGGCCGGTCAGGGTTTTGAGCGCATCCAGGCCTTGCGTGGCGAACAGGCGGCTGGTGGCGACTTCCACCGTCCCGTTGACCCGGCGGAGCGGGAGGAGTTCTTCCTTCAGCAGAATCCGCGCGGGGAACAGCGAGAGTAGTTGGCGATCCGGTTCCACCTCCTCCAGCGTGGTGAAGGGCAGCTCGTACTCGCCCGCCAGCCAGCGCAGCACATCATCTTCCTTCTGCAGGGCGGCGGTTGCCGGACGGTCCAGTTGCGTCAGGCTGTCCGCGTCCACCACCGACAATTGCCGGGCCGCAATCATGCGGTCCAGCAACGGTCGTAAGGGCGAGTCCACTTCTTGGGTCGCAGTCATGGCGATGATCCCCGCTTCCCGCCTCCTTGGGCGGAACGCCGTCTTAGAGCAATCCGTTCAAGGCGGCGATGGCTTCCTGCCGCGGCGTGAGCACCTTGCGCAGATCGGCTTGCGCTTTTTCCAGCGCGGCCTGTTTGGCCTTGCGGGACTCGATATACTTGGCGAGGGCGGCTTTCATTTCCGCGTTGGAAGCTTTCGCCTCAATGGCTTTTTGCAACGCGTCCGCCGCGGGATTGGCCTGGCCAAAACCGCCGCCGCGCGGGCCGCCTCCGGCATTGTCGCCGCCCCCGCGATTGCCGCGGCCGCCGAACATTCCGCGCCCCATACCACCCATGGTTTGCAGGCGGGTCTCGGCCACTTTTTGGATCATCGGCTCAATGGCTTTCCATTCCGTGTCGTCCGTAATTTCCAGTTGTTCCTTGTAACGCTCCATCATGCGTTTCTGCATTTCCGCCGGATCAAAATTCCGCGGTCCGCGGTCCCCGCCTGCCTGATCACCTGGCGGTCGGTTGCGTTGTGGACGATCGCCGCCGTCATTCTGTGCGAAGACCTGGGTTGCACCGAAGCCCACGGCCGCCGCGAGCGCCGCCGCCATCAATGTATGGTTTAATTTCATGTTCTGTTCTCCTGCTAGGGTTTGATTTGGTGGATTCAACTGGCAAAGCCGCACGCATGCGACTCCCCGTTACGAGTGGCGCCTTTGCAATGATCATGCCACGGTTGAACTGCGAGGAGATCCGCCATATTCCAAGTTTCCGTGCGCAGTTATTGCTCAATTTAACTGCGTCGCCGCGCAAATCGTGCGCAACCTGCCGTCCACCCCGCCTCCTCATATTGTGTCTACAGTGCTTCAGCGCGTGCCCGCCGCCGGAATGCCCCTTCCCGGTCCTCGCACTTGGACGCGCGGTTGCTTCTGGCTCGCTTCGGGCGGTTCGGTTTGGTCGCTTTCAGGTGCGGAAGACTTCAGGGTGACCATTGCAATTCCTTGCATCGGCGCGGGGGTTGCGATAGCCTCTTCACCGGTGTTGTGAACGGTCAGCCCGCTCCCGGCAGCCGCGTTTTCGCACCTGCAGGCCAATGTAGCTCAGTGGTAGAGCAACGGTTTCGTAAACCGTAGGTCGTCGGTTCAATCCCGACCATTGGCTCCATCTCTTGGTGCTTGGGCATCAAGAACTTGGCGAAGCTGGCGAAGGCGACCTCCAGTGAATCTCCAGTAAACTGACAACTCGTCAGTATCTATGAGAACCTGCGACGAACCTCCCAGTCTTGTTTAACGCTGCTTCCCTTCCGCTTGGTAGCGTCTCAGAACGTGAGCGCACCCATGAATTACCCTTTCGGTTGTTTCGCCGCCGCAACGGCATGTACTTCATTGAAGACCGGTTCACCAAACGGCAGGCAAGTCTTCGCACCAAGGACAAACGCATCGCCGCCCGGATTCTGAACACCAAGAACGAGGCGCAGCTGCAACCCGCCATCAGTCGCGAAATCGCCAAGGCCTACTGGATGGCGGGCGACCCGCTCGCCGCCAGCTTCGACGAAAACGACCGGAAATTCCTCGCAGGCTTGAACCCAAGTCCTTAAGCGAACCGCCGGAGTAGCGAACTGACGCTTTGCCAACGCCGCCGCTTCTGCTAAGAATGCAGCGTGAATTTCTTCGTCCAGCGCAGCGAACTGCGCGACCTTTACGACAAGGTCGCCGCCGGCGAGCGCATTTCCGAAGCCGACGCGCTGCGGTTGTTTGAATCCAAGGACCTCAACGCCCTCGGCGCCATCGCCGATCTCGCGCGGCAGAAAAAGGTGGGCAACCGCGCCAGCTACATCATCAATCGCTACCTCAACTACTCGAACTACTGCATCCTGAGCTGCCAGTTCTGCTCGTTCGCGCGCAAGAAACGCGACGCTGATGGCTTCGAGTTGAGCATCCCGCAAATGGTCGCGAAGGCGCGCGAAGCGCTGAAGCTCGGCATCACGGAACTGCACATCGTCGGCGGACTGCATCCCTCGCTGCCGTTCAGTTACTACACGGACATGCTCAAGGCCTTGAGTGCGCTCAATGATGGTAGCCGCCGACGTGAGGAGGCGGACCCTCCGCAGCAACCGTCCAATCCACCTCCTCACGTCGGGGGCTACGAGAAGACGCCACGTCTCCAACTCAAATGCTTCACCGCCATTGAAATTCTGCACCTCGCGTGGATGGCCAAGAAATCCGTCGAGCAGACGTTGATTGAGCTCAAAGCCGCTGGCCTCGAATCGCTCACCGGGGGTGGCGCGGAGATTTTCAAGAAAGAAGTCCGCAGCGCCATTGCCAAGGGCAAGGAATCCGCCGAGGAATATCTGGACGTGCATCGCACCTGGCACAAGCTCGGCGGGCGCAGTACCTGCACGATGTTGTTCGGCCACGTCGAATCGCTCGCTGACCGCGTGGATCATCTGCGGCAATTGCGCGCGTTGCAGGACGAGACCAAAGGCTTCGTCGGCTTCGTGCCGCTGCCGTATCAGCCGGAGAACAACGACATCCCGGTCAAGACGCCGCCCACGGGCTTTGACGCGTTGCGCACCATTGCCGTGAGCCGCATCTACCTCGACAACTTCGATCACATCACCGCCTACTGGGTGGGCCTGGGAATGAAGCTGGCGCAGGTGGCGTTGAACTACGGCGCGGACGATCTGCACGGGACAATCATCGAGGAGCACATCTTCCACATGGCCGGCGCGACCTCGCCGCAATTGCAGACCGAAACGGACATGATCAAAGCCATCCGCGAAGTCGGCCGCACGCCGGTGCAACGGAATACGTTTTACGAACCAATCCGCGTTCTGGAAAACGCTGCCGCCGCGAATGATGCTGAACCGCCGCCGGGCAAATCGAAGGTGTTGGAAGGCAATCTGGCGACGGCGTGAGTTGGTGTTTTTTTCTCGCCAGCGTGAGAATTGGGTTCACGATGCTACTGGCCATGAATGCGCTCAACAGGGCTGCTTCATTTTTTGTTTCACTCGTTGTGGTGTTGCCATTTTTTCCGGTTTCGCTATCGGCTGCCGAAACGGCCGCGACCAGCTCCGATGCTCGCGGGATATGGCCCCCCACCGGTGACCTTTCCGCACCGAGCTACGCTTGTGGCGCCACGTTACTCTCGGATGGAAATGCGTTGCTCGCGGGACGGGCAGGCAACAGCGACTCCACCAATTCACAAATCTACGAAGTGGCGACCGGAATATGGATGCTGACATCTCCGCTTAACGAGCGGCGTTTCGGACACACGCTGACACTGCTGGCTGACGGCAATTCAACGTACTTGAAGCAGCGACGCACGACCCGCTTGATTCTCAGCAGCCCCGACTTCATCCGGTGTCCCGCGTCGGCCGAAAATCCCAACCGCTTCAGCGGTTTCCCGCGCGCCAACTTCAGCCCCGTCCGAGGGAATGGCGCTTAGATAAACCGAATGTTATTTTGGCCGGGTTCTGCGGATGCTGCGGCGGGGGAGGTGTGCGCGTGCCGGTGGTCGTTATGGCGCTGAGGTTTCCCGGTGGGCGCAGCGCGGTGGGCATCTGGATTGGTCTGGCGATTCCATAGCCAGACCGCCAAAGCCGCCAAGCACCGTCGAGCGTTGCCGCCGGCGGGGGCAGCGTTCCCCGAACACGGATCCCTGCCGTGATGAATACGCGAATAAGCGCGTTACTGCGCCTTCACCCGGTAAAACCTGGCCGCATTGGTGGCCGCCGGGTCGGTAAACTGGACCACCCCGCCCGTGCTCGTCAGGGTCTTCAACGTGAGCCAGGTGGTGGGCGCTGCCAGATTCGTCGCGTACTCGAGCCCATAGTTGATGCCCGCCTGGCCCGGAAACTGGATTTGAAAATTTGTCCCACTGGCGGACAGGCTGGGGGCGAGCTCCGGCGACAGTAGCGGTTCAACATGGATCAGCACATT
>JADLHS010000017.1 GCA_020848635.1 Limisphaerales bacterium | reverse complement strand
GCCAACCAAAGCAGCACGATTTCTGCAAATGCCACGCGGTCCAGTGCAGACCGAAGAACAGCGGCGTCCAAAGCGCGTTGAGCGCCAGTTGCGTGAGGAAAATGAGCAGCGGCTTGCGCTGTTTGCCAGTGACGGATATTCAAACATTTTTCTCGGCGGCACGCGCGATACCGCGCAGCATCCCGGCGAACACGAGTTGGTGCAACGGCCACACGCCATACCAATACGCCAGCCCCCACAGGCCGAGCGGATCGAACGTCGCCGTCTGGCGCAGCCGCGTGCCGTATCCATCCGATTGCACTTCGAATTCCAGCCACGCCCGGCCCGGCAGTTTCATCTCCGCCGCCAGCCGCAGCCGCTGATCCGGCTGGATGGCTTCGACGCGCCAGCAATCGAGCGTGTCGCCCACTCGCAGTCGCTCTGGATCACGACGGCCACGACGCATTCCCACCCCGCCCATGATCAGGTCCAGCCAGCCGCGCAACGTCCAAAGCCACGTGGCATAATACCACCCCGTCCCGCCGCCGATGCGTTCGATGGCGGCAAACACTCTGGCTGGCGACGCCGCGACCTGCGCGAACCGCGAGTCCACCAGGCGGTTGCCCAATCGTGTGCCTCCCCAATGCCGGGGCGCGCTCGCGGCGGCGGACAAGGCGTCCGACCAGCGCGTTTGCGCGAAGCTGGAATCCTCGTTTCGCAGCGCCCGCGTAATCGCCTCGCGCACGCCGACCGGCTTCATGGGGAACAGGCGTTGTGCGGAATCGTCGCGCACCACCGTCGGGTGGCGGAGGCTGTCCACCAACTTGCGACCCACGCGGGCATACAAAGGCGTCACCAAGCCCAGCCACAAACTCGACAGTCGCGGCGTCAGCAGGGGCACGGGTATCATCCACCGCCGCAGCCCGCGCTGCCGTGCGTATTCGCGCATCAGTTCGGCATAGGTAACCTGGTCCGGCCCGCCAATCTCGACGATGACGCCGCCATTCATCTTGAGCGACAGCGCCGCACGGAGATAAGCCAGCACGTCGCCGATGGCGATGGGCTGCGCCGTCACCCGCACCCAGCGCGGCATTACCATCACCGGTAGCCGCTCCACCAGTGCCCGGATCATTTCGAAGGACAAACTGCCCGAACCGATGATGATGGACGCCCGGACCTCGATCACCGGCACGCCATGCGCCCGCAACCGCTCCCCCACCTCGTGCCGGCTGCGCAGGTGCGCCGACAAATCCGGCTCATCCTCGCCCAGCCCTCCGAGATAGATCATACGTTGCACGCCTGCGGCGCGCGCGGCGGCGGCGAAATTCTCCGCGGCCAGACGGTCCTGCGTTTCAAAATCGCCCGTCGCGCCCATCGAATGAACCAGATAAAACGCGGCTTCCACCCCCTGCATGGCCGCCGACAGCGAGGCCGCGTCGAGCAAGTCGCCTGGCACCACTTCGACGCCGGCGGGGACGCGGGGCGACAAATGTTCCGGCTGCCGCGCCAGACACCGCACGCGCCAGCCGTCTGCCACCAGCAACGGCAACAGCCTCCCGCCGACGTAACCGGTCGCGCCCGTCAGCAAGATGTGGCCAGGCTTGTCCATTTTAGGAATGGGTGCTTCGGTTGAAGTTCATTGCTTCAGTTGGTTTTCAGTTCCACCTGCCCCGACAGCAGACGCGGTAGCAGCAGGTCGCGCGTTCGGCGGTGGTTTTGGATTTGCGACAGGGTGCTCATTTGGGCTTCGCTTCCTCCGTCCGCAGCATCACCTCGTTGCGCCGCAGGAAGGTTGGCGTCCACGGTGGGTCGAAATACCCATACACCGGGCCGCTCAGCGCCGTCAAACGCTCCCGCTCCAGCCACGATTGTAAACGCGCCACTGTCTCCGACTCGTTCTTCGCGTTCCGGCCGCCGCTGTAGCGCAGCACCGCAAACCGGCCCGCCGGTAGCTCGCGCACCGTCAACGCGCCATCCACTGGTTTGGGCACGGCGGCGGTGTTTATTTTCGCCGGCAGCACAAACGCCATCGTCAGGTTGGTGGCGCTACCGGACATGAAGACCGGCGTGGTCATGGCGATCTTCTGCTTCCCCTCGTTCGCGCCGGTGATGAACCGGAACAACCGCATGAACCCCCCGTCGCTGCCGTTCGGGTTGGCCATCGGCGTCTCCACCACCGTGAGCGCCGGATAATCCCGCAGTTCGAACTTCCCGTCCGACCGCACGACCTTGTAAGGCGCGGACTCATAGCCCGCGCGGGTGGCCTGGCAACCCGCCACCAGCAAACCCACCCCGCCAACCGCGATGAAAATCCAGAGCCACATGCGTTTCATAGAAGTTTCACCTGCTCTGACAGCGGGTCGCGGGTCAATTCATCCACGGCGGCGGTGATGGCCATTCGGCGTTTTTCCGAGCATCGCTCCGAACTGCTGGAGCAGCAACCGGAAAATGGTTTGGCGCTGGCGGGGGATTCCGTTCGCGTCCCGTGGGGGCCAGTGCGAGGTGAGGTCGGGACAGGCCGGGCTCAGATATATGCGGTGCGTCAGGTGGAAGGCCGCTTAACGGGTGGTTTGGAGACACGCCAGGTTTGAGTGGCCCGGAGCCGCGCCTTGGCGGACGGGTTTCGGGGGGGGAAAGTGAGACCGGGCATGCGGGGATTTCCTGGCAGGAGGTTTGGCCGACGGAAGCTGTCCCATCTGTTTATGCGGAGGGATTGTCGCAAGGTGGTTGCAAGCCGGCGGGGTTCGTTTTAGTTTTTTGCGCATGCCTCAAAGTTTGCGGCTCAAAGATCAACCGGCCAGCGAGCGTCCGCGCGAGCGGCTCGTGGCACTCGGCGCGGAGGCGTTAAGCCAGGCGGAGTTGATCGCCATTCTGTTGCGCACCGGGCTCAAGGGCATGAACGCCGTGGAGGTGGGCCGGCATTTGATGCAGCAGTTCGGCTCGCTGCACGGGCTGGCGCGTGCGTCCGTGGACGACCTGAAAAAAGTGAAGGGCATTGGGCGCGACAAGGCGGTGACGCTCGTGGCGGCCTTTGCGCTGGCGCACAAAATGGCGAAGGAGTTGCAGGATGAATCACCGGTGCTGGACACGCCGGAGGCGGTGGTGAATCTGCTGCGGGCGCGCAACCTCCGCCTCGGCGTCGAACAACTCCAGGTGCTGCTACTCAACACGCGCCGTCGGCTCATCCGCGTGGAGACCGTCACGGACGGCACGATTGACACCCTGCTGGTGCATCCCCGTGAGGTATTCAAATCGGCCATCGCCGCCAACGCCGCCGGCATCGTGCTGGCGCACAATCATCCGAGCGGGGACCCGACGCCCAGCGAGGCGGACATCAAGGTAACCCGGGATCTGATCCGCGCCGGGCAGTTGCTCAAGATTGAGGTGCTGGATCACGTCATCATCGGGCGCGCGACGCCGGAGCGACCGAAGGATTACGTGTCCTTGCGGGAACTGGGTTATTTTTTCTAGCTCCGGACAATGCCGAGTTCACGGGGTGCTTCTTCAAATAATGAAAGATCACCCCTGTTCTGTTTCCTCGACTCGGCATTTTCAGAGGCTCAGAAGGAACGCCATTAGTTGATTTGGCGGGTGGTATCGGGGAGACCGTCCGTAGCTGCGTTCGGTTTTGGCGAGCGCCTTTTCTTTGCGGTTGAGGCTCGCGTGGAGATAAATCTGCGTTGTGTCCATTCGCTCAGCCGATTGCGCCGGTGGCGCTCGCGGTGGCGATCTTTTTTAAGTCCGACCGAACGGGTGGGCAGCAATCGGGAAGCGGGACCGCAGCATGAGTCGGTGAAGAGTTTTGGCCCTCGGCGGACGGAAAACTGGGTTCACAAGAGCCAAATGCCGATGGCGCGTGGCGCACGGGTGAATCGGTGTCCTCCTCTCTACTCGCGGTGGCTTCCTGCGAGCTGATGAGACAAGAAACCAAAGCCCTCCGGCCCGGTTATGGCGAAGCTTGGACAATCCGCATGTTGCGCGGTGCGGTTGGCTTCGGGCGAACATTGAGCTGGAAGGTTTGGTTGGCGCTTCCTGTTCCGTCATTGACGCTGATCGTGATATCTACGATCCCAGTCTGACCGGGCAGGGGGGTGACGGTTACGCTGCGATTGCCGTCGGTGCCGCCGAAGACGATGTTGGTGTTTTGAACCAGCGACAGGTTGGCCGAACTGGCGGACAGGGTCAGGCTGGATACACTGCTCTCGCTGTCGCCAATGGTGAAGGGAAGCGGTGCGGTCGCCGAGTTAATGACGATAACTTGGTCGGTGATTGGGGAAATGGTGGGCAATTGGTTCACTGTGACCGTGAAAGAGCGGGTGACGATGTTGTTGCTGGCGCCGCCATCGTTGACGGTGACGGTGAGAGTGGCAGACCCGAAGGCGAGGGCGACCGGCGTGAAGGCGATGGTACCGGTGGGGTTCGGACTGGAGTAATTGACGGTGGGATTGGGGATCAGGCCCGGGTTGCTGGAGGTGGCGGTGACAGTGAGCGTCTGGGCTTCATTCGTGGCGCCGGAGGTGATGCCGGCGAGATTGACGGTCTGCAAGCCGGCGCTTTCATTGATCGTGATATTGGCCAGCGCGGTGAGCGTGGGTGACGGGGGGACGGAGTTCACTGTGACCGTGAAAGAGCGGGTGATGATGTTGTTGCTGGCACCGCCATCGTTGACGGTGACAGTGAGAGTGGCAGACCCGAAGGCGAGGGCGACCGGCGAGAAGGTGATAGTGCCGGTGGGATTCGGACTGGAGTAATTGACGGTGGGATTGGGG
>JADLHS010000668.1 GCA_020848635.1 Limisphaerales bacterium | reverse complement strand
GGAACGGCCCCTTGCCCTCCGCGAACAGCGGGCGGATGTAGGCGGGCACGAACCCCGGGAAGGCGAACGCATCCGCATACCCCGCGGCGAGCGCCTCGGTGCGGATGTTGTTGCCGTAGTCGAACACTTCGGCGCCCGCGCGCTGGAATCCCACCATCGCCTCGACGTGCACCGCCATCGACTCCCGCGCGCGCTGCGCGAACCCCTCCTTGCCCCGCTCGGTATCCCACTGGTCGAACTCGACCCCGAGCGGCAGATAGGCCAGCGGGTCGTGGGCACTCGTCTGATCGGTGACGATGTCGATCTGGGCGCCCCGCGCGAGCAGTTCGGGCACGACGGATGCCGCGTTGCCGAGCACTCCGATCGACAGGGGTCTTCTGGCATCCCTCGCCCCGTATGCCAGCTCGAGCGCATGATCGAGGCTGTCGGCCGCGACGTCGAGGTAGCCGTGCTGGATGCGGCGCGAGATGCGGCTCGCGTCGACATCGACGCAGATCGCAACCCCGCCGTTCATGGTCACCGCCAGCGGCTGGGCGCCACCCATGCCGCCCAGACCGGCCGTCAGCGTTATCGTGCCGGCGAGGGTGCCACCGAACTTCTTCTCGGCGACGGCCGAGAAGGTCTCGAACGTGCCCTGAAGGATGCCCTGCGTGCCGATGTAGATCCACGACCCCGCCGTCATCTGGCCGTACATCGTGAGGCCCAGTTGCTCGAGGCGACGGAACTCGTCCCAGTTGGCCCAGTCGCCCACGAGGTTCGAGTTGGCCAGCAGCACCCGCGGTGCCCATTCGTGGGTCTGCATGACGCCCACGGGCTTGCCGGACTGCACGAGCAGAGTCTCGTCGCCCCTGAGCGTCTCCAGCGTTCTGACGATCGCGTGGTAGCTCGGCCAGTCACGGGCGGCCTTGCCGGTACCGCCGTAGACGACGAGGCTCTCGGGATGCTCCGCGACCTCGGGATCGAGGTTGTTCTGCAGCATCCGCAGAGCCGCTTCCTGCGGCCAGCCGAGTGTGTGAAGCGTCGAGCCTCGGTGCGCTGTGATCATCGTGTTGCTCCAATCCCGCTTGCTGCGAGCAGTGTTCCGTTGACGACCGCGTCGACGGCGGCCTGAATGTCGAGCGCGAGGTACCGATCGGGGCCCGGTCCGGGCACGACCTCTCGCAAGGCGCCGATGACGGCCGCGCTCACCGTCGACGGTCGTGCGCCGCGCATCTCGATGCCGCGGGCCGCCGTCATGAGTTCGATGGCGAGCACGCGCTGCAGCCCGTCGATGCTGCGGCGGAGCTTGCGCGCGGCACTCCAGCCCATCGACACGTGGTCCTCCTGCATGGCGCTGGTCGGAATGGAGTCGACGGATGC
>JADLHS010000016.1 GCA_020848635.1 Limisphaerales bacterium | reverse complement strand
CGGCGTTCAAGCTGACGGAACGCGGGGCGCCACCGCGGGCGCAATATCCGGTCCTCAGTTCGGCAAACGAGGCGATTGGGTATGTGGCCAGCGGAACGCAGAGTCCCTCGCTGAACGCCGGGATCGGCCTGGCGTATGTCCGGCCCGAGTTTGCCCGCACGGAGACGCCGCTGCAGATCGAAGTCCGCAACCGGCGTTTTTCTGCCGTCGTCGTGCCCAAACCCATTTACCGCAAACCCTGAATTCTATGTCTAACATTCCCGCAGATCTGAAGTATTCCAAGTCACACGAGTGGATTCGCCTGGAGGGCGGCGCTGCCGTTGTGGGCATCACCGATCACGCGCAGCACGAGTTGACCGACGTGGTGTTCGTGGAGTTGCCTGCCGTCGGCAAGCAGGTCAAAGCCGGCGAGGCGTGCGCCGTGGTGGAGTCTGTAAAAACCGCGAGCGACATTTACTCGCCCATCGGAGGGGAAATCACGGAAGTAAACAACGCGTTAACGGAGAACCCCGCCCTGGTGAACACGGAACCGTATGGAGGCGGTTGGCTGTTTCGTTTGCGCGCGTCGAATGTCGAGGAAGCAGATCGACTGCTCTCGGCAACTGATTACGAGAAACAAATTACCGGAGGGTGAAGCAGGCTGTCCATGGCATTTGAAAAACCCCACAACCTCTTGCAGAGTATACTGTGAAACCGAAACGGATCCGACTGTTCATCAAACCCTACTGCGGTTGGTGTCATAAAGCCATGCGCTGGCTGGACGAGCAGGATATCGATTATGAGCGCATCGACGTCACGGGAGACGAGGCGGCGTTTGACGAAATGATCCGGCTTTCGGGCCAGGAACTGGCGCCGGTTATCGACGTTGACGGCCAGATCCTGGCGGATTTCGGCCCGGACCAACTTGCCGAGTTCTGGAGCAAATTCAAAAATGCCGGCACCGCTCACCGCTGAACAAAAGCCCCGTCCGCGCCTGCCGGAGTGGCTGCGGATCCGGTTGCCCGGCAATGATTCGTTTGCCAGCACGCGCGCGCTGCTCAACGAATTGAAGCTGCACACCGTCTGCGAGAGCGCCCGGTGCCCGAACCACTGGGAATGCTGGGGCAAGGGCACGGCCACATTCATGATTGGAGGCGACCGCTGCACACGGGCCTGTTCGTTTTGTGCGGTCAGCACTGCCAAACCGCTCCCGCTCGAGGCGGACGAGCCATTCCGCGTGGCGGAGGCCACGAAGCGTATGCGGCTGCGCCACGTGGTGATCACCGGGGTCGCCCGGGACGACCTGGCGGATGGTGGGGCGGACCATTTTGCGCGGTCAATCGAAGCAGTCCGCTCCCTGAACCCGGGAACCATCATTGAGGTACTCACGCCGGACTTTAATTCGAACGACGCCGCGCTGGACCGGGTCTTCGAGGCGGCTCCGCACATTTTCAATCATAACCTCGAGACTGTCCGAAGGCTTACGCCCTCCGTCCGATCTCGCGCCACGTATGATCGATCGCTCGAGGTTCTGCAGAAGGCAAAGAGCCGCGGGCGCTCCGGCTTGTTTACAAAGTCAGGATTGATGCTCGGGCTGGGGGAAACGGAGACTGAACTCTTCGAAGCCATGTCGGAACTGCGGAACGCCGGGTGCGACATCCTGACGCTCGGGCAATACCTGCAGCCGTCGCTCAAGCATCTGCCGGTGGCAGAGTTCGTTTCGCCGGAGACATTCAAGAAGTACGGCGACCAGGCGCGGAGCCTTGGTTTTGTGCATGTGGCCAGCGGCCCGATGGTGCGGAGTTCCTACCACGCGGACGAATTTAACGTCCCCACGGGGTTGAACAGTGGCGGGCGAAGCGAATAAGCAAGGCAAGCTATGCCTGAACTTGCGCCCGGCAAACGAGAAAAACCCCGACGGCTCTCGGGGGCTCCCAGAGCAGAGGCCGGGGCGAGTTTAGTTCACTGGGCGAGCAAATGTCTGCGGGCGAGCAGAAATGCCGCCGCAATGACGGCAAGAAAAACCCCAAAAGCCACCAGGGCGGCCAGGATTTTCAGGTGCTTGGCCCGCTGAAGGGTGCGTTGCGTTTTCTCCCGCTCGTTCTGCATGAACAGCGCGAACTCGTGGTCCAGCGTCATGATGGTATCGAGGTCGTCGCGCAGTTTCAGCGTCAGCAATCTGCCCGACTGGGGCTTCCAGGCGGCTGGCAGGCGAGCGAGCGCGTCGGCATCGGGCTTTGACAGTCCGCACCGGCTCCAGAACGGCGCCTCTTCGTGGGTCCAAATTCGCAGCAAGCCGTGATTCTGCGCGAGAGAGTTTACCCGGTCCCATAGCAACGGACGGGAGAGTTCGGCCAGTGCGAAATCCGTGAATGCTTCGCTGTGAATGCGTCCTTGACGTTCCAGGATTTGAAATCCCAGAGCGCCGACCAGTCCATGGTCCGCGGTCTCGACCACCTGGAATTCCGTCACCCGCCTGGCAAGGTCGTCGGCGGCAAAATGCATGGACTGCCAGAGCTTCACGAGGGGACCGACGTCCTCCAGGGTGGCGCGCCGAACGTGCAGATCCATAGTCCCGAGTTCCTATGCCATCCAGGCTCGTTCGCGGTTGCCGAAGGTCGGTAACAGGTTGTTCACGAGTTGGGCATTCTGGGCGACCTGGAAATCGAACATGCCAACGCAGATGAAGTCGGCCCCATTCTCAAAGGCATACTTGAAGCCTGATTCCGGACGAATCGCGCCGGCGGCCAGCACTTTGAAGGCGATCCAGGGCTTCTCCACTTCCTGCATGAACGCAACGGTCTGTGCGGGATCGAGGTCCCAATAATTGTCCGTCCGGCAATCCACCACATCTTCCTTCTGCTCCGCCTTGCGCGCGGACCAGTAGTTTGAGTGGTGCAGCGTTTTGACGTAGAAGTCGGCCCCGTAGCGCGACTTCTCGGCTTCCATGATGACTTCCAACTTGTGCGCACCGATGCCTGCCGGCGCCCCGCGCGATTTGATGAACTCAACGCACTTCGCCAGGAGTTCCACCCGGCCAGCCTTGTAAAACTGGTCAGCTTTGACCCCCTGGACATAGACGGCAGCTGCGCCGAAATCGAGCGATTG
>JADLHS010000015.1 GCA_020848635.1 Limisphaerales bacterium | reverse complement strand
GGTATGCCAAAAAAGATTCTCATCATCACCGACGACGCCGGCGAATCGCTGGAGATTTACTACGCGCAACATCGCTTCCGGGAGGCGGGCTATGCGGCGCCCATTGCCGCCACCACCAAGAAGCTGCTCCACGGAGTCATTCATGACTTCGAGCCGGATTGGAACACCTACATCGAGCGACCCGGCTACCGGATTCGTAGCGACCTGACCTTTGGCCAGGTGAAGCCACGGGAGTATGCGGCCGTTATGTTAATTGGCGGCCGGGCGCCGGAATTTTTGCGCCACGATCCGAAGGTGATCAAACTGGTTCAGGAATTTCATCGGTCCGGCAAGTGGATCTTCTCCATTTGTCACGGCGTCCAAATCCTGGTCGCGGCGGGTTTGGTGCAAGGCAGGCAACTGACGTGCTACCGGAATGTGCGACTGGAGGTCGAGCAGGCCGGCGGCACCTGGGTGGACAAGGAAAGCGTGGTGGATGGCCGCCTGATCACCTCACAGACCTGGGAGAGTCATCCCGAATTCTACCGGGACATTTTTGCGCAATTGGCCAAACCGTAGGCCAGACAGCCGCGGCAAGAGTTCAGGCCATGTTCCAGGCGGGGCGAATGAAACTGCGCGTCGCAGCAGCTGCGCCTCGCCCTCTGCGTCCAATTTCAGCGGCGGCCGTCCGAAGCGGGCTAACGCAACAGCACAACCCCATGTGAATCGTTGCCTTCCAGGCAGCGAATCCGAGCGCGCAGCACATAGGTGGCCCCGGCCTTGAGCGCGGCAACGCGCAGGCGGTAGGTGTTTTCCTGATGGATCGCCCCCGCCACCCCAATGTGATCGTCCCGGCTGATCTCCCGCCCGTCCTCGAGCAGCATCGCCGATTGAATGTTGATGGCGCTCTTTCCCCGTTGAAACAGGAGTTCCACCTCAAATGCCCCGGATCGTTTCACCTCGGCCGTGATGTTCCAATCGAGGTCCTTCCAACTCGGCGCCACCAACTCCGGCGACCACTTTCCCAGTAGGACGCGGGGCTTGTAGTATGGGATCCCCAGCGCGTCCAGGCGGGGGAGGAACGCCTCCAGCCGGCGATTAAACTCCGCACCCTCGCGTTGGCCGGGAGGCGTCCAGCCAACTTCGGCCAGTGCCAGAATGCGCGGGAAAGTCTTCACGAACACGCGTTCATCTGGGACCTCCTCGGTCCAGAGTTGCGCCTGCACTCCCAGCACGAGCCGGGCCTGTTCGGGAGTGAGTCCTCGAACCGGGTCGAGCGCATAAACTCGGGCCAGGTCGAGCGCCCCGCCACCGGCAAACGTATCGCCCAGCCCCTGACCGTAGTCGAAGTAGGTGTAATCGTGTTGGGATTGGACCGCTCGAAAACCCTTGGCGACCGCCGCCTCGAGTTCGCCGGCGTGCCACCCGTGGACGATCTGCCCTTCCGGAATCCCCAGCGCCAACCGATCCGCCCAAGCCACGCTCGTCCGCCCCTGTGCGCGCACGAACCGGTTCATTTTATCCATGAACCACTTTTGCAAAAGCCGCGCGTCGGTGATGCCCAGTTGGGCCATCCGCGCCTGGCAGCGGGCACAGGCCTTCCAATGGACATCCTCCGCCTCATCGCCGCCAAGATGAATATATGGACTGTCGGGAAACAGCGCCATCGTTGCCACGAGGATGTCTTGCAGGGCCGCGATGGCCTGGTCGGAGCCGAGACAAATTTCCCGTGTCGTTCCGGAGGGCAACGGCTTGCCGTCCGCGCCGAGGCAACTGGCCGCCGTCAGCGCTGCCGCCGCTTGCGTCGCGTGGCTGGGCATTTCGAGTTCCGGCACGATGGTGATATGGAGCTGGCGCGCCAAGTTCACGATGTCGCGCACGTCGCTCGCCGTGTAATAGCCACTGGCTTGGGACGGCGCGTTCCATGAGCCGACCACTGGCGCGACCAGTTGCGGGTAATTCGGGATGGCCAGACGCCAGGCCTGATCATCCACGAGGTGCCAGTGGAAGACATTGATCTTGATCAGGGCCAATGCCGGGAGCAGATCCATGATCGTCTGCTTGGCGATGAAGTGCCGGGAGCTGTCCAGTAAATATCCGCGCCAGCCGAAACGTGGGGCATCCTCGATACGGATACCGGCCAGCGGATACGCGGTCTGGCCCGGAATGGGTTGGAGCGGCAGCAACTGGCGCAATGTCTGGACGCCGTAGAGCAGCCCGGCGCGCTTCGCGGCCGTGACGCTGATGCCTTTGGGTGTGATCTCCAACGCATAACCTTCATCGCCCAGGCCAGCACGGGTGGCGTCCAGCCAAAGGCTGATCGCACGCTTGCTCGGGGCGGGCTTGGACACCGTGAGCACTGGCACCTTGAACCCAGCCGAACGCTCGATGGCCCCAGCCAGTATCTCGCCAATCGCCGCCTCCGACTTGGCGATCTGAATTGTTGTTTTCGATCCGAGGAGAAAGCTGCCCTCCGTCGGCGTGAGCCGGGCGGGTAGCGGGATCAGGGCTGGGGATGGGCCCGGGGCCGCCGGCAAGGTTGGCCCGGCCATCAACAGCCATGCCAATGTGGCGAGGAGACAGCGGACTCGTAGGTTGGGATTCATATGGTTCTTAGATATCGAGCGATGCAAACAGAAAGGAAGCATATTTTTCTTTGCGACTTGGTGGTATATGAAAACGTCGGCCGGCCGGGCGCGCCGCAGCGCCCACCGGAATCGCGTCACCCCCGAAACGGACCGCCATACTGCATTTTTCGCGTGGTGATATCGGCGGCGAAGTTGGCGGCGCGTTGGAGATCCAAGCCGCGACCCCTCGCCACAAGGAATGATGCGGTACAGGTATCGCCCCGGCCAGTGCGGCCTTCGAGCGGATAGCGGCCAAAGGGAGCGTGATAGGTCGCCCGACCGTCGCAGACGCAGACCCCTGCCTGATGTGTAAGCAGGACCAGCTTGGGGCCGAGCGCGTAAACCGCTTGTGCGGCGCGCTCGGGATCCGCTTCCCCGGTCAGCAGCAGAGCCTCCTTGGCATCCACTTTGAACAGATCCAACAACGGCAGGAGCGTGTGTTTGTCGGCAAAATCGCGATGCTCCATCCGACCGTCGGGCTGGGCGACCCGCAGAAAGCCTTGGGCGTCAGCGCCCAGAAACGCGGTGCGCCGGCGCAGAATGGCGAGCAGGGCCGGCGGAAATTCGCCAAACCACAGGGGATTCACATGGACGACGTCCGCTCCAAAGCCGGCGATGCAGTCGAGGTCCGCTTCGGCAAAGGGTGTGGCCCTGGAGATCAGAGCGCTTTGCCGGTCGTCGGGATTCTCACTGGGATAGACATTGCGAATCGAGGTGCTGGTGGGGCTTGGCAGGAACACGACCTCAACTCCCGCGGCACCCAAGTGGGCGTAACCCGCCCGGTCGGTCGCGGCGCACTTGGTGATCACAATGGCTTGGGCGTCCAACCGCTGCGCCGTGATGGCGCCATGCACGACGCCCCCGCCGTAGAGGGTTTCGGTTTGCCCGCGCACCACGTTCTTGTCCACGCAGACGTGGCCAACGAGGAGAATTTTCATGTCAGGAATTCGTTTTCTGTTTTCCAAAAATCCATAACGATGCTGCCAGCAACGTGGACAAGGCCAGGGCGCTAATCCACACCGCAAACACCAGCCGGAAGGAATACGTCGTAGTGCCGTTGGCAACCATCTTCGAGGCGTCGAGCAGGTAACCGCTCAACTTGTCCTGCACGGCGGCCAGCACGTAACTGAACAGCCCCACGAAACCCATCGCCGCACCGGCCGCCCGGCGCGAAACAAGATCCACCGCCATCAGCCCCCCGAGATAAACCAGCAAGCCGCCCATCCCCAAACCGAACGCCGCCAACGCCACGGTATCCAGCACCGGATGGCCGGGCGGAATCCAGTACAACGCCAGCAGCGAAGCCACTTCCAACATGCCGTAGAGCAGCGCGGGCACGTTGCGCCGGTGACCGAACAGCGAATCCGACACCCAACCCGAAGTGACGGAGCCGATCAAATTGGCGATGTAGCAAACAAACATCGCGTTGCCAGCGTCGGTTAAGGAAAACCCCTTGGCCGTTTGCAGATAAAGCGGTCCCCAGTTATCAATTCCGTAACGCCCCACCGAGAGGCAGCCGGCGGCTAAAGCGAGAATCCAGACGCCGGGATGCCGGATCACTTCCAGTTGCAATTGGCCCACCGAGGCGGTTTCCTTCGTCACAGGTTCGGGCGGTTCGTTTTTGTATTCGTGAACCGGAGGCAGGCCGTAAGTCGGCGGGCGATCCGCCAGCGTGCGGTAGAGAATCAGCGCGGCCACCACGCACACCAAGCCTGGCCCCCAGAATCCCCACTGCCAACCCAGGTGCGTGATCAGAAAGGCGGTGCCGACCGAATTCAACGCGAGCCCGATGCTGTGGCTGGCGCTCCAGATTCCGTAGCGCGTGCCGCGTTCCTTCTTGGCGAACCAATGCGATAGCGCCACCACGCTGGGCGCGGAGCCGACCGACTGAAACCAACCGTTCAGCCCCCACAGCAGCAGAAACACGCTGTAGATTGGGTTGAATCCCAACGCCAGATTCGCGAGCGCGGAAAGCAGCAAGCCCGTGGCCATGAACCGGGCGATGTTGCAGCGGTCGCCGAGGAAACCGTTGACCAGTTTTCCAACGGCATAAACAATTAACAGGGTGAACCCCACCGTGCCCATTTCCGTGGCCGACATGACCTGCGCCTCCAGCATCTGCTTCTTCGCCATCGAGAAGTTCTGCCGGGTCGTATAGAAAAGCCCGTAGCCGAACAACACGGAGAGGAACACCGACCAGCGCTTGAACTCATAAACGCGACGGATCGCCGCCGCATCCTTCGTGAAGACCGGCTGGTCGGCGCGGGTCTTGAAGAAATCAAAAACGTTCATCGCGCGCCTCCACCGGTTGCGCGCCCGCGCTCGCCGACCGGTTTACCGGATGGCCTGAGCGCAATGCCGGGTGGGTGGGGTTGAAAAAATCATCGGCCAACACCACGCGATGCTGCCAGTTGACCCGGATGGTGCGTTCGATCAAATCCATGAATTCAATGGCCGTCAGCTTTCCAAATCTCCCTTGCCCGTAGCAAGCGCAGACACCGCCCAACGCGCGATTGTGCAATTACCACCACCGAGCATTCACCGCTTCGCAAGAAATGGGCGGCCAACGACAAATACTGAGTTGCAGTGGGTTGGCGAATCACCGAGAGTCCAGCAGTCAGCGGAGATATAGCTATGACCTTGCGACTCAGAAATCCGTTACTCCTGTTGGCGCTGCTGGTCAGCCTGAGCGTTTGCGCATTCGGCCAGGGCACCTTCAGGAATTTGGACTTTGAATCTGCAAATGTTACTGGCTATTCAACTGGCGGTGTTCCGATCACAAATGCCCTTCCGGGTTGGAAAGTATACTTGGGGACGTTCGAAATTGATTGGGTTCTTTACAACGACGTGAGCATTGGTGCCGCCGCAATATCGCTGCAAGGCCCTGGGTCATCTTTAACTGTGCTGCAAGGCAGCTACACAGTGTTCCTTCAACCTCAATTTGGAGGCGGTGGACCGCTAATTCCAATCCCAGCCATCGCTCAGACCGGGACCGTTCCGGCTTCGGCCATCTCCGTTCGGTTTTATGGACTCGCGGGGTTCGCGGTTTCTTTCGCCGGTCAAACGATTCCCATTTCACAACTCGATACCACGCCAAATTACAACATCTACGGTGGCGACATCTCGATGTTCGCTAATCAAACCGGCGAGTTGCGGTTTACCGGCGGCGGATATTTGGACATGATCCATTTCTCCGCCCAAGCCGTCCCCGAGCCGAGCATGTTTGGATTATTAGGTTTTAGCGCTTTGCGACTCGGCTGGCAGTTGCGGAGGAAACCGAAGCTGTGAAATTTCACACCCCATTTCTAATCGTCACGCTTTCCCTGGCGGCTCGGTCTGCAGCCTTTGGTCAAGGCACCTTCCAGAATCTTGATTTTGAATCGGCGGCACTTGTCTCAGTGCCCGGCGACCCATTTGGGAGTGTCTATGCGGCACAGGCCTTACCCGGATGGACAGGATATATTGGCACACAACAGGCCACTTCGGTTTGGAATAATAATATTCCCGTGGGTGGCGCGTTTCCGTTCATTTCCATTGATGGGCCGGACTTTCCGTTCCCAAATCATATGCAGGGTCATTACTATTTAACACTTGGGGCAGGAATCGACAGTCTTGGAAACCCGATTCCGGCAGCGTTGGCGCAAACTGGCCAAGTGCCCGGAACAGCGCGCGCCGTGCATTTTCTTGCGACCGCACAAGTCAATCTAAGCTTTGCCGGCCATCCGATGGTCGTGTTTCCGTTGGGGAATGGGCAATTTGGTGCAGATATATCGCCCTTCGCGAGCCAAGCGGGTGAGTTGCGCTTTGAAGTCAATAATAGCATTCCTCGTCTCGATTTTATCCAATTCTCGGACCAGCCAATCCCTGAGCCGAGCACGCTTGGCTTGTTCGCCATAGGCACGTTATTTCTCGGCTGGAAGTTGCGGAGGAAACCGAATCTATGAAATTCAGAATTCCATTCTGAACGGGCATGCTTGCGTTAGGGCTGGAGCCCGTGGTCCATACCGGGCTTTCCGAACGACGACAGGGCCGGGTGGATTTGGCCAGCATTCGCGGGCCGGGTTTCGGTTATCGGATGGATGAAATTCAGCGCGCACTGCCGGCACCGGCAGCAGCGTTCAACGCCGGAAACAGACGACCGCTCGCAGATTGACTTCCAGACGAGGTTTCACACAGCTAGTCGGGGGGCGGGGGCGCGAAACAGGGGCTCGACAACGCGCCCTTGAACGGAGATAAACCGAAAACAAAATATGAATTCGAGAAGATGCGGCACCG
>JADLHS010000014.1 GCA_020848635.1 Limisphaerales bacterium | reverse complement strand
ATAGTCTGATGGACAAAGCGCGCGAGCTGTCGCGCAGTGTCCGCGTGACCCAAGTCATCGAGCTGTCACAAATTCAGACCAAGACCCCTACGAAGTTCGTCGGCTTTGACAACCTCGCAGCGCCAGCCAAGGTCCTGGAAGTCGTATCCCTCAAGGACAAGACCGCGGTCATTCTCGACGCCAGCCCCTGCTACGCCGAGATGGGCGGCCAGGTTGGCGACACCGGCGAGTTGACCGGGAGCGGCCAGCTCTGGCACATCACCAACACCCAAAAGTCCGGCCACACCTTCCTGCACTTCATCGAATCGGAACACCACCTTCAGGCGGCAGCGCGGCCGGATAAGTCTGGGGTTCCGTCGGCAGACGATATTCCGCTCGTCGGGAGTTCCGTCCTGTTGGCGGTTGACCCCTCCCGGCGCAATGCCATCCAACGCCACCACACCGTCACGCATTTGCTGCATTGGGCCTTGCACGAAGTCGCAAGTCAGGAAGCGTCGCAGAAAGGCTCCTTCGTCGGCCCGGACAAGCTGACCTTCGATTTCAACAGTGCGCCGCTTACGCCCGCCCAGGTTGCTGACATTGAGAAACTCGTCAATGAACGCATCGTCGAAAATGCCGGGGTCGCGTGGACCGAAGTCCCGCACGCTGAAGTAAAGCACCGCAAGGACGTGATGCAATTCTTCGGGGACAAATACGGCGATACCGTCCGCGTCGTCCAAATCGGCGGCGGGGCCGGGAAGCTGGACGGCTACTCGATGGAACTCTGTGGCGGCACGCACACCCGCGCCACTGGCGAGATCGGTCTGTTCCGCATCATCGGCGAAAGCGCCATCGCCGCCGGCGTCCGCCGCATCGAAGCCGTCGCCGGCCTCACCGCTTATGACGCGATGAGGTTGGATCGTGAGTTGATCAAGTCCGTCGCGGTCAGGGTAAATTCGCCCATCCACGAACTGGAAAAGAAGATCGAAGGCTTGCTGGCGCAGCAGAAGGCGTTGGAGAAGGAAGTCCAGATCGCACTGCTCCGCAATGCCTCGAACGCCGCGAGCGAACTGCTGGAACGGATTCAAGTCGTGGATGACATTCCGCTCATCACCCACAACCTCGGCGATGCAAACGGCGAGTTCCTGCAGGCGACCGCGGACGCTCTGAAAGGGCGGTTCGAGGGTGTGGTGGTTCTGGGGGGCTGCGGCAACGGCGCGGTCACGCTCATCGCCACCGTCTCGACCGGCTTCACCGCCAAAGTGCAGGCCGGCAAAATCATCCCGCAGATCGCGCCCATCGTCGGGGGCAAGGGTGGCGGCAAGCCCGACAACGCCCGCGGCGGCGGCAGGGATGCCAGCAAGCTGGATGAGGCGCTCGCGAAGGTAGTGAGTTTGCTCGGGTAAAATGCTCAGCTCACAGATGTAGCTGTTGCCGAAGCAACGAGGAGTTGTTCCGGTGTCCGCATCTGGTTCTCGCCATGTTAGGTGATAAAGCAGTTAGCACCTTCCAACTGACTGAACCCATCGCGTGCCTCGGAAACGAAGCGTTCGTGGCTGATCATACTTTGCGTTTGGCTGACCGCAGTTAGCGCTTTTCGTCAGACGAGGGCGATGCGTTTCAAGATACTCTCCGCTGGGGCCGTCCATCCGTCCAATGGTGTCGCGTCAAATGTTTGACATCCATTATTAGGTTACTTATGATTCTCATCTTCGTCACTAACCACAGTGACAATTTTGATGTAAGGAGAAAACCAATGATCCGTATTATGGCATTAATCAGCTGCTTAAGCTCACTTTGTCGCGCGCCATTTTTCCTCCGGCGGCAGCAGTCCCGGCCTATCCATGCCGGCGTTCTGCTAGCCCTTTTTTCGAGCCTCCTTTCCGCGTCGGCGGTTATGCCTTATGCCGGAGGCTATGCAGGAACGATCTTCCTGAGTATTTCGGGGGCTTCGAATTTGCCGGAGCAGCCGTTTACCTCCGTCTTTCTGCGCGTCAATGAAGCGGGGGCGATTACGATTACCGGCGGCGGCCTCTCCGGGGCCGTGGATGGCAGCGGGAATGTCGCGTGGTTGACGCCCAATGCTTATTATTTGACCAACGGCGTGATCGCCAACGGCGTGATGGCTTCTACGGGCAGCGTCTTGAATGCCGGAACCACGATCACTTACCGGCTGGCGGCGGATTTTGCCATGAGCAATTTTGTGGGTTCCGGCTCGGTGGAGTGGCGTGCCCCCTCCGGCGGTGGCCGCTATCTGAATGCGGTTACGTATGGCAACGGGCGTTTCGTGGCGGTAGGACACGGCGGCACGATTGCAACTTCCCTGGATGGCACGAATTGGGCGAACGCCCCGGTGACGGCCGTCCGCAAGGAATTGCGCGATGTGGCCTTTGGCAACGGTCTGTTTGTGGCCGTGGGCACCAATTGGCTGATGACCTCGGCGAACGGCACGAGCTGGGATTTGAGTTCGATAAATCACCCTTTCAATAGCGTGGTCTTTGGCAATAGCCAATTCATCGCGGTGCATACGAATGGCACGGCTTTCTCCTCGGCGGATGGCAGCAATTGGATTTCCGTGGCGGGTGCGGCGGCGGGACAAAGTTTTACCGGGGTGGATTATGCGAATGGCCAATTCATTCTATTTGGCTCCACGGGCCGGTTCCAAACTTCGGCGGACGGGGCAACGTGGAACACTCCGCGCACCAACAGCACCACGGCCCTGAGCAGCGCGGCCTATGCCGCCGGGCGCTGGGTGATTGGTGGGGTCAACCGCTGCCTCACTTTCACGAATTCGACCGGCAGCGATCAGACGGCGACCAATATGCCCGCCAGCTATACGGTGACGAGCGTGGTGGGCCGGACGAATCTGTTCGTGGCGGGCACCAGCTCTATTTATCCGCCCGCGTTTTCCACGAATGGCCTGAACTGGCAGTATGCCAATGGCCTGAGCGATTCCATTCGCAGCGTCGCTTACGGCAACGGGGTTTTTGTGGCCGTGGGCAGCCACATTCAAAGTTCAGCAGACGGACGGGCTTGGACGATTCGTTCCGCCAATATGCCCGCTGCCGTGCAGAATGGGGGTGTCATTGCGCCGGCCTACACGCCCTTCAACGATGAAGCGGTATTCGTGGATGGGAAGGGGCGGACGCGCCGGGTGCGGGTCGGCCAGAATGGCGTCATTGAGACGCGGTTTGTGAACTCCGCCCAAGGTTCGATCTATTTTACCCCCGCCGATTCGCCCACGACCAATGCGCTGAGGCGGATTCTGGTAGCCCCGGCAACTTTGGTGGTTGGTGACCAGGGCACGATTGTGAATTACGACCAGGCGACAGATAGCTGGAAGCTGGTGCCGCCGGTGACATCAGCGGATTTGCTGGATGCCACATATAATTCCGGCGTGACGGTGGTGGTCGGCACCGGGGGAACCATTCTCACTCCGGCGGGGATCACGAATTGGTTGGTGCGCTCCAGCGGCACGGCCAACAATCTTTACACGGCTGGCTCCGGGGCGCTGCAGTCGGGCTTTTTGTTCATCGTCGGCGGGGATAATGGCACGATTCTGACCTCGCCTGATTCCATCACCTGGACGGCCCGAACCTCCGGGGTGACCAACCGCATCGGCTATGTTCGGGGCGGTGATTATACACCCGGCTTTTTTGCGTTCCCGGCGCATGGCTATTCGTTTCTGGTCAGCACCAATGGCGCATCCACTTGGCAGCAAGTTCCCATTGGTCATCCTTTTGCGATCAAAAAGCCCCGCTATGACTCCAACTACCCCCAAAGTTTGGACGGGGGCTACCAACTCAATGTGAAAAGCGGCATGGGCTTTGGCGATACCGTCGGCGGCTCGTATCTCGCGCCGAACACCAGCGCCTACTACGGGGCCATCGGCTCGCTTTACAGCGTGGCGCAGGGCAATGGCCGCTTTGTGGTGGTGGGCATCACGAACCGGCTCGTCACGACCAATCTCGTGAACTGGACGGCGGGCGCCCCCGACTACATCAATAGTGAAAACACCGCGCCCCATGCCTATGGCGTGGCTTTTGGGCAAGGCTTGTTTGTGGCCGTGGGCAACAACGGTATGATTGAAACCTCGGTGGACGGTATCGCCTGGAAACGCCGGGATTCGCCGACGAATGCCACATTCAACGCCATCACTTACGGCGCAGGCCGATTTGCGGCGGTGGGCGTGGGCGGGGCGGTGGTAACGTCCACCAACGGCATCAACTGGGAGGATCGTTCCTTCAACAACGCCAGCGGCACGCTTTCCGGCATCGCCTATGGCAACGACCGGTTTGTGCTGGTGGGCTTTGCCGTCGGTGGCAACGGGGTCGTGCGATATTCAACCAACGGCACCGATTGGGTCAGCAGCAGCGGGCCGAGCCAGATGGTGGCGATTACCTTTGGCAACGGCCGGTTTGTTGCGGTGGGCAACAATTTCAATATCAATGTCTCCGCCAATGGCCAGACCTGGACCTCACGCCCACAAAGCCTGACCTCGACCGGATTTGGCATCGGCTACGGCGGCGGACGTTTTGTGGCGGTTGGCACGCGCGGTTCGTTTGCGGATGGCGCGACGGTTTTGAGTTCCACCGACACCACCAACTGGGTGGCGGAAGTGGCGAACAGCACCTACGACCTGCGCGGGGTCGCCTCGGGCAATGGCCAGTTGGTGATGGTGGGTGACAACGGCATCGTGCTGTCAGCCCCGACGTTTGAAACCAATACGCCGCCGGTCATCACCGGCCAGCCGACGCCGGCGGGCCAGACAGTGAATGCGGGAACGTCCGTCGCTTACACCGCCACGGTCACGGGCAGCGGGCCGCTGAGTTATCGCTGGTTAAAAAATGGAGAGCCATTGTTCAACGGTGCGGGCGTCAGTGGAGCGGACACGGCCACGCTGACGTTGACGGGCGTGGATGCCGTGGACATGGCCGGTTATCAACTCACGGTTTGGAATGATTACGGCAGCGACGTCAGCCAGAGCGTGGCCGTGACGGTCAACGGCGCGCCGATCATCACGTTGCCACCCGCCAGTCTCGTCGTTTCCAACAACACTCTGAGCAGCTTCAATCTGGAGGTGGCGGGTTCGCTGCCGTTAGGTTTCCAGTGGTATTTCGGCGGCCTGGCGTTGACCAACAGCAGCGTCATCAGCGGGGCGAATGGCGAAGACCTGTTCATCACCCAGTCCACCCGCACGAACGATGGAAGTTATTTCGTGGTCATCACCAATGCCTATGGCACGGTGACGAGTTCGGTGGCGACCTTGACCGTGTTGCGTGCGCCCATCGTCACCCAGCAACCGCTGCCGGTGACGGTGTTCTTGGGCCAGCCGTTGTCGCTGACCGTCGGGGTGGATGGCACGGAGCCGCTCCGCTATCAATGGGTGAACACCAGCACCAATATCGCCGGGGCGACGAATCAAACCTTCAGCGTGACCAACGGGCAAATCTCCCAGAACGGCACGTATTATGTGACGATCTCCAATGCCTACGGCGGCACCATCAGCGCGCCGGTGCAGGTGACGGTAATCGGGCCGGGCATCCTGCGCTCGGACATCACGTTTACCAACGTGCGCCCCATTTTAGACGTGGCGGCCTTGCCGGACGGCACCTTTGTCGCGGGCGGCTGGTTTGAAGATTATCTCGGCTTGAATGTCATCACGAAGCTCAACCTGACCACGTTGCAGGTCAGTCATCTCACCAGTCTCATGCCGATGGGTTTCAACGAGCCGGGCTTCCGCACGATTGCCACGCTGACGGATGGCAGCTTCGTGGTCGGCGGTTCGTTTGCGGGCATCGGTCCGGTGGCGCCCAATTTCATCAACTTGGTTCGCTTTCTGCCGAACGGCGTCCTGGATACCGCGTTCCGTCCGGCGAACACCAACAACATTTCCAAAATTATCGCGCAGCCGGGCGGAAAATTCCTGGCGTTGCGGGCGCAGGATATTGCCGGGCCAATTGGTTACATCACCCGCTACAACGCCGATGGCACGGTGGATAACACGTTCAGCCAGATTAGCAGCAGCAACAATGGCTTCTGGGGCATGGCCCAGCAAACCAATGGCACGATTTGGTATGGCGCGAATGGCGATGGCCTGCGCAAAGCGAACAGCGATGGCACCGGTGCTACCCCGGTGGATACCAACGTCTTTGCCGGCAAAGTTTTTGTGGCCCAGGATGACCGCATTTATTACGCGCCTTCTCCGGTCGGTGGCAGCTTGTTGCGCCGACGCAGTGCCGACGGTTCCAGCAACAGTTTTGCCGTGCCGTTCAACAACTCCGTGTTGTCCGTGGTGACCTTGCCGGACGGCAAGATTGTCGTAGGCGGCAATTTCACCGCCGTCAATGGCACCAATATCAACTACATCGCCATGCTGAATGAGGATGGCACGCTGAACACCAGCTTCACGTCACCTTTCGCCACCACCGGCGGCGGTTCGATCAACTCCATCCTGCTGCTGGCGGACGGCAGCGCTTTGCTGGGCACGTCCGGGTTCAACGGCGTGCGGCGCATCCAGCTCTACATGCCGGGGCTGGCCGTCCAGTTCCCGCCGGCTTCCCAAACGGTCAACCGGGGCACCAACGCCACCTTCACCGTGAATGCCACCGGCAGTTCACCGCTCAGTTACCAATGGCGATTCAACGGGGGCAACATCGCCGGGGCGACCAACGTCACGCTAATTTTGACCAATGTTCCCGACTCGGCGGCGGGCAATTATGATGTGGTGGTTAGCAACGCCTCCGGCACCAATGCCAGCGCCAGCGCCACGCTGACAATTTTGGGCGACGTGCAAATCACCAGCCAGCCAGTCGGGCGGGCGATGCTGGCGGGCACCACCACCAACTTCTCAGCGACGGCAACGGGCGCGACGCCCATCACCTGGCAGTGGCGCAAGAACGGCACAAATATCTTCGGGGCCATCTCCAACTTGCTGACCGTGGCCAATGTTTCGCTCGGTGACATCGCGCTCTACGACGTGGTCACGGCCAATGCATTCAACTCCATCACCAGTGCGCCCGCCGGGCTGAGCGTTTATTCCAGCACCAACGGCATCGGCAATGCCGCCGGGACGGTGGACACCAGCTACGTCGCCTCGATCACCATCAGCGGCAGCACGCCCTATGTGAAGACCGTGACCCTCGACGCCAATAACAAGGTGCTGTTGACCGGTGGGTTCAACTTCTTTGGCGGTCAACCGCGCACCAACTTCGTCCGGCTCAACGCTGATCTGTCCGTGGATTCACCCATGGTGACAGTGAATACCGCGCCGATTCCGGCGGTGGGCTTGGCCGGTGGCGGTTTTGCGCTCGGGGGCTATTTCAATACGGCCGGCGGCAGCACCCGCTACGGCCTGACGTTCTATGACAATGCCGGGACGCTGCAACCGCAGCCGGTGTTGAGTGCCAATGGTTATGCCGATGGCGGCGGCGGCAAGAACGCTTTTGCCGTGCAGCCCGATGGCAAGGTGCTCGTCGGCGGCTTTTTCACGAGCGTAAATGGCCTGGCCCGCACCAACCTCGCGCGCTTGAATGCCGATGGCTCGACAGACACGAATCTTGTCCCCGCCGCCCTTGATCAGTCGGTGACTACCGTGGCTTTGCAGCCGGACGGGAAAATTCTGATCGGCGGCTACTTCAACAGCGTGGCGGGCGTGGCGCAGGCCAAGGTGGCGCGGCTCTATACGAACGGCACTTACGACGCCACGTTCACCAACTCCTTCAGCTTCAGCCTGCCGCTGGGATTCAAACTGCAATCCGATGGCAAGATCATCATTCACGGCCAGGGGTTGACCGCGGTGGGCGGGGTGGCGCGCAGCGGCATTGCGCGCTTGAACACCGATGGTTCGCTGGATACCAATTTCAACGTGAGCATCACCGGGCTCAACAGCGCGGTTCATGATGTGGTGGTTGAGCCTGACGACAAGCTCGTCATCGCCGGGTCGTTCACCACGGTGGCGGGTGTGGCCCGCAAATGCGTGGCGCGTCTGAATTCCAACGGCACTTTGGATACTTCCTTCGTGACCGGAGCCGGCGCTTCCGGCGCGGCACCGCTCGTGAGTTCCGTGGTGCGCCTGCCCGCCGGCGGTTATCTCATCGGCGGCAGTTTCAACGTTTACGATATTTTGAGTTGTCCGGGCTTCGCTCGCCTAAGCGGTCCACCCATCCCGCCGCTGGCCCGTAACATTCTATCGCAGCCGCAGCCGCAAATCGTCGTCGCGGGTGGCACGGCATCCTTCACCGTGGTGGCCACTGGCACCGCACCGCTGTCGTTCCAATGGCGCAAGAACAGCACGAATATTCTCAACGCGACCGGAGCCTCGCTGGCGATCACCAACGCGCAGGCGGGCGATGCGGCCAGCTACGATGTGGTGGTGACTGATAACACCGGCTCGACTACCAGCCAGCCAGCGGCATTGACGGTGCAGTCCCAGTCCGGTTTTGCCACCTGGATGGCGGAATTCAGCTTGGGCGCGGGGTTCGACGGCTTGAACGACGACCCGGATGGCGATGGTTTGATGAATGTAGTGGAATTCGCGATGGGCACTAATCCGACGAATAATGCTGCCGGCGAAGCCCCGGTATTCGTCACGCAAATCGTGAATGGCATTTCATATCCCGCCATCCAATTCACCCGCAACCGTTCGGCCACCGGCGTGACGATTCAATGCGTCGCGTCGTCAGAGGCGACGTTCGTCACGCTGGCCCCGACCGTCCAAACCTCAGTGGACTTGGGCAACGGCCTGGATCTGGTCACCGTGCACACTACTTCGCCGATGAGCAGCACGCTAGCGATGTTCCTCAAAGCCATCGTGTCGCAACCGTAACCGACGAACTTGATAAAAATAAGCAAGCGCCAGGCTGCTGGCATGAACAAGATTCCAGCGCTCCACGAATGCTTGGGTGGGCACAGAGGATCCTCAAGCTCATCAAGCCTTCGTGTGACGGTGTCCGGCAGCATGCGATGCTCGGGTTGCAGTCGGAACATTTTCCACAATGGCTCGACCTGTGGGAATTGAACAATGGACGGCATCTCGCGTCGCGCCGGGCGGAGGAGTTGAATGGCCGCGCGCATGAACTTGGACGGCGTTTGTTTAGCTTGACGCGGAGCCGCCGACCCTTGGGTGCGCCCCCCCCCCCCGACCGCGGCGGGCATCAATCGAATTGAATTCTGGGACCGGAAGTGAATTATGGCCGCAATGAAACTGAAAATCCTGGCTGTGGTCGGCAGCACGCACGCCGATTCCGTCACCCGCGTGGTCGTTTTGGCCGTGGGGGAGGAGTTGCGCAAAGCGGGCTGCGAGGTGGACCTGCTGGACTTAAGCCAGGAACCGCTGGCGCTCTTCAACCCGGAAACGGCCTATGGCCAGCCGGGTTTTGCCGGCGTGAAAGCCCGGGTGGAGCAGGCGGATGTTTTCATTCTCGGCACGCCGGATTATCACGGCAGCATGAGCGGCGCGTTGAAGAATTTTCTCGATCACTTCTGGCGCGAATTCGCCGGCAAACTGTTTGCCACCATTGTTGCCTCGCATGAAAAAGGCCTGACGGTCACCGACCAGTTGCGCACAGTCGCGCGGCAATGCTACGCGTGGTCGCTGCCATATGGCGTGGCGTTTGCGGACAAGCAGCATGTGGCGAACGGCCAGATCGTCAACGATTCGTTCCAGAGCCGGCTGGGTATGTTTGTGCGTGACACGCAGGTTTACGGCGAATTACTCGCCCAGCAACGGCATGCCGATCTCGCAGGAGCCGACGCCGGTTTCATGGCGCGGCTGCGCAAGTAATCCCCACAGCATTTAACTCGACCGGGATAAGCGCCCGCGAGAGAGGCTTGCCCGGCGGGCCGCATCCGTCATCTTTACCCCATGATTTCCTATCAACTAGGCAACGATCTCGCCCTTGAGGTGGTCCTCGAATTGTATCGCGCTTCGACGCTCGGTGAACGCCGGCCCGTGGACGACCCCGAGCGGATGGCGCTCATGCTCCGGCATGCCAACCTCGTCGTGACGGCTTGGGAGGGCGACTTGCTGGTCGGCATCGCCCGGAGTGTGAGTGACTTCAGCTATTGCACCTATTTGTCGGACCTCGCGGTGCGACGGTCGCACGAGCGACGGGGCGTCGGACGGGAATTGATTCGGCGCACCCGGGAGCGTGGCGGGCAGGCTACGGTCATCCTGCTCTCCGCACCCGCAGCGGTGGAATATTATCCGCGGGTCGGCTTCACCCATCATCCGCAAGCGTGGCTGCTAACTCCGAACGCGCAGCTTTGCTGACGAGTTTATGCTGCGAATTTCATCGACACCATTGGCTGGGGTAAGCGGCAAAACTGCCACCCGAACGAGCCAGGACAAATCCCTCTACGAACGGCTCGGAGGCCGCGACGGCATCCGAAATCTGATCAAGCCTTTCTACGCGGACATCCGGCAACACGCGGTGCTTGGACCGATTTTCAGCACCCACATTCCAGATTGGACCGCCCACCTGGAGAAAATCGCCGATTTTTGGGCGCGGCAAACCGGAGGCCCGTCACCTTATCCGGGTGGATTTGGCACCGCCCATCTTTCGCTCGGGATTGCGGCTGAACATTTTCCGATTTGGCTCAGCTTGTGGGAATTCAACACTGCCCGTCACCTCGCGCCGCCGGAGGCAACCGCGCTAAATGCTCTAGCGCATGAACTGGCGGGACGGCTCTTTGCCCTGACTCAAGGCCGCCGCCCACCGGGGTTCGGAAGCCCGGAGCTTCCGCCAGGAAACACGCCGACCGGATTAACAAAGCCGCGTCCTTGAGGCAAAGTTGAATGGCTTGATTGATGGATTCGCCCCGCCCAGAATCGCAGGATGTTACTGGATCGAACACTCTCTCACGCGTCGAATGACCACCGAGTAATCCCGTTCAATTTCCTCCCACTTTTGCTAGCCATACTTTGGATGGCAACCGCCAGCGGGTTGGCGGCAGAAGCAAACCTGGGATTGTCAACGGGACCGCACGGTGAGTTGATGTTGAACCAAAAGGCGTTTCGAGGCATCGGGGTGAACTACTACGACGCGTTTGTTCGTTTGCTGGGCGATGGAAAAATTCAGGACGTGGAAGCCGGCTTCCGACTGCTCGCGTCCAATCAGATTCCGTTTGTTCGCTTTTCAGCCGGCGGTTATTGGCCGGTGGATTGGGGCTTGTACCAGACAAATCATCAGGAATATTTCGCCCGACTGGACAAGGTGGTGAAACTCGCGGAACGCAGCGACCTCGGTTTGATTCCATCGTTGTTTTGGTATCAGCCGACAATCTCCGATCTGGTCGGTGAACCGCTGGATCAATGGGGCAATTCCAACAGCCGGACGCATGCCTACATGCGCACCTATGTCGCGGAAGTGATTACCCGGTATCGAAATTCACCGGCTATTTGGGCATGGGAGTTTGGCAATGAATTCAACCTGATGGCGGACCTGCCGAACGCTTCCACCCACCGCCCCGCCGTACATCCGACGCTCGGTACCGCCGCGGCACGGTCGAACCGCGATGAGCTGACGCACGCGCACCTCCGCACCGCCTTGACCGAGTTCGCACGCGAAGTGCGGCGGCACGATTCACAGCGGTTGATTATTAGCGGGAATGCCTTCTCCCGCCCCTCGGCGTGGCATCAACGGCTCGAACGGAAGTGGCAGGTGGATTCGCCCGAACAGTGGACTGAAATGCTGGCCGCCGAAAACCCGTCATTTATCACCAGCCTCAGCGGGCGGCTCTACTCGACCAACGATCT
>JADLHS010000013.1 GCA_020848635.1 Limisphaerales bacterium | reverse complement strand
TCGGGGATTTCCGTAAGTCAGCGTGCAGCGCCGCGATCAAAGCGGACTCCCGCGTGACCAGCGCGGCCTGCAACTTCCGCAATTGGGCGCGGCGGAATTCCAGGGACCGCGTCGCCCCCGACTCAAAGAAGGTGCGTTGCCGTTGGACTGCCGCCGTAAAATTCATAATCAACGGGGAGCACGATCTCCCGCCGCGGATGCGTTCGTCAAGCCAGCGTCGCTGGCGGTCATGCCTGATCTCCCCAGAAGTCACACCGCGAGGAGCGGGTTGGGTCGGCGGTGATGGCGGGCGAACTAGGGGGATTGAATTTTGATGCTCGTCCGTTCCCGGAGCCAGAGATAATCGGTGTCAGGCACCGGGATGAACCCGCCGCCGGCCCCGCCCTGCACGGCGGGGCGGACGGTGTTGGGCAACCAACGGTGGCGCTCGATATGGCCGTCCGCCCAGGCGATATTCGCCGCGCCATTGTGGTAGGAAGCGGGCAGATTGCCCCATTTGAGGTCATTCCAGACGTTCATGAAGTAGCCATCGTTGATCGTATCTGGGTGTTCCTCGAGGAACGTGAAAAAACTCGCAGGCCGCGGCACCTGCCCGGCCTTCAAAAACTGGGTCCACTCGGGGTTGAACCGATTGGGATTAATCAGTGGGTCGCCCATCATCGCATTCAAGGAGATGCTCCGGAGCCGTGGTCCGTTCTTTGCCACCGATGAGTCTGCGGGGCACTTGTAAACGGCCACGTTGTTCGCCACGTAAGCGGCCAGCTTGCCACTGAGGATATAAAAGCGATCAATATTCTCTTCGCTCGTGCCCCAGTCCTGAATGTTATTGACCCAGCTTTGCCGGTAATTCCGCGTATCAGCGGTGCTCGAATTGTTGACCAGCAAGCCCGTGTTATCGTCCGCATACAATATCCACGCCACCTGCAACTGTTTGAGGTTATTGGCACAGCCGCTGGCTTGCGCTGCCAGCCTGGCCCGGGACAGTGACGGCAACAGCATGGCGGCAAGGATTGCAATAATCGCAATGACCACCAGCAACTCGATTAATGTGAAACCCGGCCCCCGACGCTCATCGCCGCTTTTCATTCGGACGCTCAGAATCAGTCGGTGTCCGGCAGCGGTCAATCGCAGAATATCGGCGGCCTTGGGGTGCGGGTCCCCGTTACCGCATTGCGGCTGCGATACCAGCTCACGCTGGCTGAGTCACCTTGGTTGCTTTGGCTTCGCGAACCGATGTGTCCAAACCGTCATCCGACGCGCGCGGGTTGCCCGGCCGGAATGATTCAACAAAGCCGAGCGGTTGTGCGGGCGGACCGATGGCGGAGGTGGACTCCAACGGCCCCGGTCGCTAAGCTCGTCCTCAAGATCACATGATCGCAGAATTAAACCGTCGCCGTTTCCTCACGCTGGCCGCGCTCGCGCCGCTGGCTCTGAGCTGTTCCGCTCGCCGCACAGATCCAAGGCCTCGCGATGGCAACCGCCCCCTGGCGCGCTTCTTCTTCACCTCGCAGGGCCGGACCGCGATGATGAATTCCGACGGCAGCGGCTTGCGATATTTTGATTTCCAGATCCCGGAACAGGTCACCTGGCAGCCGTTTGCTTTCCTGGGTGATGGGCGGCGCGTGCTCTTCCTGAGCATGGAAGCGCGGCGCGACGGCCCCGGAAAACCGTTTGCAGAGTATTATCACCAGACGCCCACGCACATCTGGATCCATGATCTGGATCAGGGTACGCTAACCGAGGTGGCCAATCGCAACCGGCTGGCGCCGTTTTATGGCGGGGGACCGCTGATCAATGACCACCGGCTGCTGATGCAGGTCGTGCGCCGGGATGGGGCGCAGATTTTCAGCATGAACCTTGACGGCTCGGACGCGCAGGAGTTCACGCACGAAGGGGATGGATTTCCGTACGGACTGAGTGTGAGTCCGGACGGCCGGCGCGTGGCGTTTCATCTCGCCACCTCGTCGGGTTACCAGGTCTGGGTGAGCGATGTCGACGGACGCAATCGCGTGCAGGTGGTCGCCGATCCCGAGCATTTGTATTTTGGCCCCAAGTGGGCCTCCGATGGCGCCTGGCTCTTTTTTCACGACTGCTGGCACCGCAAGGATCCCGGCCATGACTGGGCGGACATTTATCTGTGCCGGCCGGATGGTTCGGAGGCGCGACGGCTGACGCAAGGTCAGGCGGCGTGGTTCGGCGCAACCTACGGCAGTCCGCAACACCACAGTGGCGGTTCCGAGACGCTGTATTGGACTCAGGATGGCCAGGTGCTCGGTTCCCACCGCCTGCCGGGGGCCAAAGTCCCGTGGGAGTTTCAGGCGCAACGCCCCGATACGGATCATTTCAACCGCGACTACAAACCGGAGTCGGCGCGTGGGGGCACCGAAATTTGCAAGGTCAACCCGCGCGACCGGTCTGTAACGCGGCTCACTCAACCCGGCGCCGGCGTCTGGGATTTCCGCGCGAGCGAATCGCCCGATGGCCAGCACGTCGTCTTTTGCCGGGCCTCGACCGGCGAGGCGCCGGCGCTCTGGATGATGGGGGCCGACGGCACGAATGCTCGCCTGCTGACCCGGGGCTTCGAGGATAAAGGGGCGGACCATCCCCGCTGGCTGCCAATCCCGAACGCGATCAGTCCGGCAGATCAGTCGGCGCAACAACCCCGAACGCGGAATGACAAGTAGGCATTGTCGCAAAATGCAAACGCTGCGAAGCGTGGCTGGCAACGATATTATACGCCTAGCTTTGAAGGAATAGCATGGCCGGCGGGCCGGCGAGCTGGAAATTTAATTTGATATGACATACCCCTGCCACCCAAACCGGAGATTAAATTCCTGGCTCGCGGGCGGGCTTGCGCCCTGGCTGCTGACGGCTCACGCGCTGGCGGCCCAACCGAATTTGCCCGAGCCGCGGATGACGTTTCTCACCAACGACCAGGTGCGGATCGGAATGGATTTGGCCTTGGGTGGCGCAATCACGTTTATTTCCAGCCAAGACCACCCCGGCAACATCATCAACAGCGCGGACCTGGGTCGCCAGATTCAGATGTCGCATTACTCGGGCCCCTGGCCGTTCGAAGTGGGTGCCAAGAAACCCAATCCGCAATGGGCCGGACTGGGCTGGAATCCAATTCAGACCGGCGACTGTCATATGCATCCGTCGCAAGTGGTGGGACATCGGAACGATGGGCGCGAACTCTACGTCAAATGCATCCCGATGCAATGGCCGCTCGACAACGTGCCGGGCGATTGCGTCTTTGAGACGTGGACCACGCTCGAAGGCCCCGTCATCCACATGCGCTTTCGATGTACCAACCAGCGCGCCGACCAGACCACTTATCGCCCCTGCGCTCAGGAACTGCCCGCCGTGTACACGATTTCGCAACTGTCGCGTCTCATGGCCTACACCGGCGACCAGCCTTTCACCGCGGCAGCTCTCACCCACGTTGGCAATGACTGGCATGCGCCCTGGCCATGGACGCGCTTCACCGCCACCGAACGGTGGGCGGCGCTCGTGGACACGAACAACTGGGGCCTCGGCGTTTTCAAGGACGACGGCGGCGAGTTCCACGGGGGCATTTACGGCGACGGCCGCTCCGCGGATCCCAAGCATGCTTCCACCGCTTATGTTGCTCCGATCCATCGCGAGAACTTCGACCACAACATTGTGTACGAACACCGCACAGATTTCATGGTGGGCCCGCTGGACGCGATCCGGCACCGGTTCAATGCGATGGCCACCAAGGCGCCGCCGGCCTGGCGGTTTGCAGTGGATCGGCAGCACTGGACGTTGACCGGCGCCACCGATCAAGGCCTTCCTTTGCCCGGCGCCTGGCACATCCGGTTCGGCAACCAAAAACCCCGACTCGAAGGTCCCACGCAATGCTGGCGGGCGGAGCACTCGCCGACCCTGGCCATGGCGATCACGTACGCTGGACCGGCCACCAAGGCCCGCCTCTTTTGGAAGCGACTGGGGGACGGCGGATACGATGCCAAACGCAGCCTCGACTTCGACCTGGTTCCGGCGGATAAAATCCGCAGCTACCATCTCGCTCTGGCCGCATCGCCGGAATATCGCGGGTTGATCACCGGTTTGGCCTTCGAGCCGGTTGCGGAGCCGAAGCCCGGTGGGCAGATCGCCATCGAATCCATCATCTTCACACCTGCACCTTGACCGGCAGGGTCGGAAGTTTGGTTGGGCACAGTCGTCAAACTACCGCATTCGCTGCCAACCGGGGACGGACACCCGATCACCGGCGGACGATCGAGTGGTGCGATCAGCCGCCCACGTTCTCAGCAACCGGTTCATCGGTAGTGGGCCGACAGGCATGGGGCAACGCTAGCAGGACGGTTGACCAAATCGTT
>JADLHS010000012.1 GCA_020848635.1 Limisphaerales bacterium | reverse complement strand
GGGTTGTAGAGGCTCACGGGGGATTTCCGACCGGCGACCATGATGTTGCCCTTGTAAAGTTTCACGCGCACCGTGCCGGTCACGTTTTTCTGACTCTCGGTTACATAGGCCTGAAGCGCGAGACGTTCGGGCGCAAACCAGAAGCCGTTGTAAACCAGTTCGGCATACTTCGGAATGAGCGCGTCGCGCTGGTGCATGACTTCACGATCCATCGTGAGCGTCTCCATCTGCCGGTGCGCGAAGTGCAAAATTGCGCCGCCGGGCGTCTCATACACACCGCGCGATTTCATGCCCACGTAACGGTTCTCCACCATGTCCACGCGCCCGACGCCGTGTTTGCCACCGAGTTTATTGAGCGCCTTCATTACGCCGAGCGGCGCGAGCGCCTTGCCGTTCACGGCCACGCAGTTGCCCTGCAGAAAATCGAGCGTGACGTATTCCGGCTTATCCGGCGCGTCTTCGGGGAACACGGAAAGCGTGGTAAAGGAGCCGCGAAATTTCTTGTCGCTCGCGTCCATCCACGGGTCTTCGAGAATGCCCGCCTCGTACGAAATGTGCAGAAGATTCCGGTCCATCGAAAACGGCTTCTTGGCACTGGCCTGCACGGGAATCTTGTGCTTGGTGCAGTAATCAATCATCTCCTGCCGCCCGGGAAATTCATTGCGATAGCGTTCGTCGCGCCACGGGGCGATCACCTGCAAATCCGGCGCGAGCGCGGCGGCGGTCAGTTCGAATCGGACCTGGTCGTTGCCTTTGCCGGTTGCGCCATGGGCGATGGCGTCGGCCTTCTCGGCTTTGGCGATCTCGACCATGCGCTTGGCGATGAGCGGGCGCGCAATGCTCGTCCCGAGGAAATACTGGCTTTCGTAAACCGCGCCGGCGTGCAGCATCGGATAGATGAAGTCGGTGGCGAACTCCTCCTGGAGGTCATCAATGTAAATTTTCGACGCGCCGGTGTTGCGTGCCTTCTTTTCCAGGCCGTGGAGTTCCTCCTCTTGCCCGATGTCGGCGCAGAAGGCGATCATCTCCGCGTTGTATTTTTCTTTGATCCAGGAAAGGAGCACCGAGGTGTCCAGTCCGCCCGAGTAAGCCAGAACAATTTTCATGGGGACAGTTTAATGGGCAATCGGGTCGCCACGCCAAGAGTAAAATCATGCCCAAGGTGGCGGTGGGCGCGAACGCAATCAGCGTTGGGCGCGGCTGTGTGCGGAGCACCAGCCGCAGCGGATTGGAAAGCTCCGGGGCGCTTGCTGCCTCCGCCAACCGAGTAACTCCAAGGTGCTGCGGCTGGTCTGCGACACAGCCGCGCCCCGAGGCAAAGCGAGAGTGCGCCCGGTTGCCGCAGGCTATGGCTGCTGCAGCCGGGAGGGTTCGTTGGTGGCTTCGGCAGCGTTGGTCGCGGAAAGAACCTTCACCGAGGCCGTGTCCATGATGCCAGGCGTTTTGGGCCGCGACGGCGCTGCCGAGTTTGTCGCGGCGATGGAGCGCATCACCTGCTTCATGTGACGATCAACAAGCGGCTTCAGAATTTGCGGATACTTGCTCACGAGCATCATGCCGAGGAAGAGAAGCACCACGAAACCGAGTGAGGCTTGCCGCCAGCGAATCGCCGCAGCGCGAGCCGGCGGGACGTGGAAAATTTCCGAGTCGGATTTCTCACCCAAGGCCCGATCGGCGGCGGTGAAGTTTCCCTCGCGGAAATTCAGCCACGCCTGCGTGGCCGCCGCGGCGACCTGCGCTTCCACCTTGCGCCGCAACTCGGCTTCCTCGGGTTTGAGCACGCGCCCGGTTTGGTCGTCCACCTCGCTGATTTGCGCGGTCACTTCGCCGCTCCAGTGCAGCAGGACATTGGAACTGTCCCGCGCGGAGAATGGGAGGGCGGCTTTGAACTGAGCGGCTTTGTCCGCCGGCCAAGCCAGTTTGGCGAAAGTTTGGCGCAGAAGCAAACCCTTGGGACACCAGCGGAGCGCATTGACGAGATGCCGGTCGGCCAGAAACTTGCCGAAGCGCTTAAGGTCGGCTTTTTCCAGCCGCGCAGCCGGCAGCGTGGCGGGCGTGGTCGGGGGCGGAGTTTCCAGCATTCCCATCATCGCGCGGAAGAAGAGGCTGTTGTCCATCCGCGTCGGTTGCCAGTGCTGGATCCACATCAGCCAGAGGCAGGATGCAATGAAGAACCAAGTAAATGCGCCGGCGGACACGAGCCCCGCCGCTTGCAACACCATGCCGCCGGAGAGGATTCCGTACCAGATCAACATGCCGCGCTGAAATCGGCTGCGCGCCCCCAACATGCGCCACGCCCACGCCAAGCACGCGACCGTAACCGCAGCAAGGATCCAGTTGGCAGGCTTTTGACCGAATTTCCGAATCAGCGCAAGGGTGACGACGACCATTGGAATCGTCACCAGCGGGACGACCCAAAGAATCGTCCGATTCATGACGCGGCTGGCTTGCGCGCGAAAGTCAGCGGGGTCCTTGAAGTTCCGCTGCTCGGCTCTTCCGGCCAGCGCGGTCAACGCCAGGCTGGGCAATGCTCCAATGCCGGCAGCGAAAAACGGCAGCAGCCATTTGAAGGGTGCAACTTTGGCCAACGTACCCAGGATAGCCGCGCCGCCTCCGCCCGCGGTCGCGGCCTTCGCGGACGAGCAAGCGAGCACGCCCGCCATGATCGCGGGCACGAGGGTTTTCGCCGGGCGCAATTTTTCCAACGAACCTTCGAGCTTTGCCTCCAGTTGTTCGCGTAGCGTTGCCCTGGCGCGATGCAGCCGCACGCGGAACGCGGCTTCTGAAATTCCCAGTGCCGTCGCCGCCTCAGCGCCGCTCTTGCCTCCGAGATAAAACAGCACGAGACATTCGCGCTGGGCGGCGGGCAATTCGGCAAGGGTTTGGCGCAAGGTCTCGGGCGCGCAGACTTCGGCGGTCTCTTCTCCGGCGGCGGGAGCGGCGGTTTGCTCCAGGGCCCAGCGCTCGCGTTTGTCGAGTTCGCGGCGTTGCTTCAGTCCAAGATTGATGGCCGCATTGCGCGCCAGCGTCGTGATCCAGCCGGCAAACTTCGCGCCGTCGCCCAACATCCAAAGCCGTCGGTAGCCACGAATGAAGGCCTCCTGCGTGGCTTCTTCCGCGAGCGCGGCGTCCCCCAGGCGACTCCACGCCACCGCGAACACGCGCCGTTCGTGGCGCTCCACCAGTTCGCGATAGCGCTCCGCATCGCCGCCGCGCACGGCGGTTACGGCTTCGGCGTCTGGTCCAAAAGTTCTCAAGGTTTCAGCACTCATTCACCGGTAAGACAACCGTGCCCGGGAATTGTTACAGGCGGCTGGTTTCCGGAATGGGCGCAGGCTTCGGACAGAGGTCAATTCCAGCCAATCCAACCGCCGTCCCGACCCTCACGGCGCGGTGACTTGATAAATTTTTCCGTCGAGCATCAATGCGTAGAGTTCGCCGTCGTGGTCCTCGGCAAAGCTCACCACGTTCTTGGGCTGCGACAGCAATGTGCCTTGCTCGGTGACTTTGCCGTCGCGATACCGCAGTCCCCAGATCGTGCCGAGGGTGAAATCGGCGTAAACATAAACCCCGCGCAGGGGGGGGAATTGCCTGCCGCGATAAACGTAGCCTCCTGTCACGCTCAAGCCGATGCTGTGTGTCGGGAAATGTGCCTGCGCCATCTGATCGGGCCGATGCGGATACTCGATGACCGCTTCAAGGTAGCGCGCACCTTCCGGCCCTGGCTTGAACGCGTGCCCGGCTTCGCGCACGCACCAGCCGTAATTGCC
>JADLHS010000667.1 GCA_020848635.1 Limisphaerales bacterium | reverse complement strand
CTGGCCCGGGGGCCTTTTTTTATTGCGCGGACGCTGCCGCCTCGAACACCAGAGACCCAACTCCTTCCGGCCTGCCGGCGGTCGTCGCCGGTTGGGTCCACGATTGAATGCCAACCCCCGGCACGATCCGCTGCAGGCCCACGGCCCATGCGGTTTGGGCCTGGGGAAGCTGGCTCGTCAGCTCAGCCAGGGGAATCGCGGCCTCCACCGTCCAGGTGTCCTGCTCCAACGCCTGCGCCACAAACCACTGGGGATTCCAGCTTCCGTCGTTCCAGCAGCTCTCGGCGGTCCAGCCCCGGCTGTCGACCGCCAGGCGATAGTACGTGGCAAAGTCACGATCGACGTCCAGCAGCAACTCGATCCGATCCTGATCCGCCAGATCGGCGTCGCGCGGTCGGGCTTCCCTGCCGGGAACGTATTTGCGCCCCGGCGCCCGGGCACAACTGACCGCCCAATACAAGAACTCCTCGTCGTAAGCCAACATCACGACACAGCCCCACGCCTCATCATCGCGCACCGGGCTGTGCAACGCGACCGTCTTGCCGCGCTGCCAGAACGGTTCTTCCAGCTTGCCATCGAGGTACGGCTTGCCCTGGGCTCGGAGACACGTACACAACGGCTTGGGAGGCTCGGTCTTGCCGTCCACCAGCCACAGCTCTCCCAGCGCACAGTCGCGCCAGGCGTCGGCCGGACGCGTATGCCGCAGCGCCATGTAGAACTTTTGCGCCTGCCCAGGCAAACCTTGCTGCCGATGCGCCACCGCCAGCGGAAAACGCACCACCGGTTCGCCATACAGGCCCGGTTGCAATTGCTCGATCTGCCGGGCATAGCCGCACGCCTTGGCCAGGCGCGTTTGCAGTTCGCCCTCGCCGACCACTGTACCACCCGCCCGGGCCACGTCGGCCCGCGCACCGATCTCGGGCCGCACGGCCGCCGCGCCGGCCGGTTGCGCGCCGACACTGGGTGGCGCTGGCTCGATGGCCGGGCGGCGCGCCGGCTGCAGCGCGGTTACCTGTTGAATCGTGTGTTGCTGACTGGCCCGCATTCGCCAGGCGGCCTCGCTGCTGGCGTAATACTGCACGAGCCACACCAGCGAGCGTGTGGCCAGCGTGCTCTTGGGATAGCGCTCGACCACCAGCTCGAAGCACTCGGCCGCCAGTTCCCAGCGCCCTTGCCGTTGATAGCGTTCGCCCAGTTGGACCAGCACGTCGGCCGCGCGGCTCGGTTCGAGCTGCCTGGTCTGTTCGCCGAAGTCGGCCAGAAATCGGCCGTCGCGGCCACCGTCCTCGGCCTGCGTCAAAATCGCCTGCAGGTTGCGGCGCAGTTGGGCTTCGCGTTTGGCCGCTTCCAGGTTATTACCTGCCGACTCGTGAACGGCGCGGCGGGCTTCGCCACCGGGCGAAAGCGGCAGGCCGCTGAAAATGTCGCGCTCTCCCAATTGCTGTGGCACCTGGTTCACCAGCAGCCGAAAGCCCACCGTGGCAGGCGAAGGGGTCGCCTCGCCGCCCAGTACCCCCCGCGCCGCCGCCGCCAGCTCGGCCAGCGTCCGACCCGACTGCGCCGAAAGTTGCGCGGTGTTGATGTTCGTCGTGCCCGATTGATCCCCCAACAGCGTCGAGTAAACCTTTTGCACCTTCCAGACCTGCAGGCCCGCGTCGCTTATCTGCCGGGGATATTGCCCCGGGTCGG
>JADLHS010000011.1 GCA_020848635.1 Limisphaerales bacterium | reverse complement strand
GGATTGGTCGGGGCGCGGTTGGTTTCGCCAGCGCTGAGCTTCAGCGCGGCGAACAGTTGCCGGGCGGTTTCCCTCTGATTCTCATAGCCGAACCAGCCCGTGTTCTGGCCGCCGACTTTTTGGGCTGCCTCGGCCAGGCCCGGCGCATCGCGCAGCGGCTTCGGCGGTGTTTCGGCGCTGCGTAGGTATTCTTCCAGCACCGCCGCGTCCGTGCTGAGGGCCACGTAACCCCCGCCGGCCACGTAACTCAGTGTGCGCGGCCCGGCCCCGGCCCCGATTGGCAACGCGGAGAGCTTAACACTCAAAATCTTTTTGCCCAAAAACTCGCGGCTCTCCGGCGTGCGGCCTTCGGGGGAGAGGATGACGAGCAAGCCCTTCAGTGCGGAAGCGAGCTTTTCGGCGTCGGGCGAACCGATGAGATAGAGTGCCGGCGTGCCGGCGACGTTCGCGTCGGCCCGTGGGGCTTTTTCGTAGGTGATCAGATCGTCGCCCAGATTGCCGAACAGATGCTTGCGAATGTCATAGTCGGGGTCATCGAGCTTGGCCGCCTCATTGCCGTTGCTCAGGATGAAATTCCAAGTGTTGAGTGCCTGGGGCGAAAAGTCGTTGAGCATTTTTTCCAACGTGGCGATGGTCTTCGGAAAATTGAGCCGGACGCGCAGGAATTTCATCACGTCGGCCGGGACGAAGGCCGGCGGGTTCGAGTCCTTTGGGTCGAGGGCGAGCAGCTTGAGCAGACCCTCGCGTCCGGCGTCCGGTGCCCCGAGAAAGAAATCCAATTGCGTGCCGTCGCCCGGGTTGCGAAACGCCACCGCTAGGCTCTTCAAGCCTTGCAGCCCGGTCGCAGACAGGATTTTGCCCAGCGGCGGCAGTGGCAGCGGGTTGGGGGCGGCCGGGTTCGGCGGCTCCTCGGGCCGGCGCAGCACGAGGTCGAAGACGAGGCGGGCATTGAACCAGCCGAACAAGGGAGCATCGCGGAAGACGGCGACCTGATCGGCGGCGAACACCGGATTCTCGGCCAGCGCGGGCGCGGCAGCCCCGGTGAGCCGGGCCACGACTTTCTCCAGCGCGGGGATCGAGCTGCCGATGATCAGCAGCGACTGGTGCTGGCCGATCAGCAACTCGGCCTGATCCGAGGATTTCGCGGCCGTCTTGCCGAGTTCTTCAATCGGCTGGCGTTGCGGAAAAAACTGCCGGAGGGTCTTCGGGGTGTCGTTGGTGTTGAGCGCCACGGCAAAAAAATCCACGTCGCGAATCTTCTCGGTGCGGATTGGCTTGCCTGCGTCCGACCATTTCTTGCGGAGTTCCGCCAGATTCTTCTTAAGCAGATCGCCTTTCTCCTTGGCATCGAGCAAGATCAGAAACGCCGGATTCCCGTCGTTCTTTTCCGCGCCCTGCCAGCCATCCTGCGTGACGGCGAAGGTGAGCTGGCCTTGCAACAACGCGCTGTAATCATCGAACTTCACGCCCAGATCGCGTTCCAGCGGCTTGACGAATTCCTCGGTCCACTTCGCGACAAATTTTTCGCGGAACGGCTTCATCGCCGGGTCGTTCCATAGCTGGCTCGGGACCGACTTCTGATATGCCGCGCGCAGATTATTCCCGTCCGGCGCGCAGACGACGAAGAGGGTGTCCGCCGGCAGCAATTGCTCGGCGGGCGGAATCGCGGCGGGCGCACCAGGGGCGAACAACAGCGCCGCCATCGCGGCAAGCGGAAATAATTTACGGATCATAGTCATGCTTGAGGTTGGCAATGGCAGGCGGGCGCGAACGACGGCCGGATGGCAGATTCAAGCATAATGACAGGCAAGAGCCGGCCCGCGTTCATTCGGTCGCCGCTTTCTGCTTCATGCGGCCCGGCGGTTCCAGGTAGCGAAAGGGATTGCTGGGGTTGTCGTTTGCATAGGCGAACGCGTCCCGGTGATCGAGGAAGTACTTAACGGTTTCGGATGGGATGGCGAAGCCGAGCCCTTCGCCAAAGGTGATTTTCATGTTGGTCACGCCCACAACCTCGCCGTTCAGATTGAACAACGGCCCGCCGCTGTTGCCGGGATTGATTTGCGCGGTGGTCTGCAGGTAGAGATCGCCTCCTAACTGCCGCGTTTTGGTGCTGAGAATCCCCTCTGTAACGGTGCGCTCCAGCCCGAGCGGACTGCCAATGGCGAAAACCCGTTCGCCCACCGCGAGGGCGTCGGCACTGCCCACCTGAATGAATTTGAACTTGGGCGCATCCTTGTCCTCAATTTTCAGCAAGGCGAGATCGGCAAACTTGTTCATCGCCACGATGCGCACCTGCTTGTAGGTCTTGCGCTCAAGCTGGCCGTTTTGCTGGTGATAAACCTCAATTGAAATCTGCGTTTCACCCTCGATGACGTGGAAGTTGGTCATGAGAAAGCCGTCGTCGTTAATGAAGAAGCCGGAGCCCAGCCCGCCGGGGGTGCGTACCTGCACCACCGCTTCACCGAGTTGATTGACGAGCTCGCGCACGCTGCGCTCCGGCCCCGCTTTGGTCGAAGCGTGGTAAAGCCCATGGTTCAACATGGTGGCAGTTGCGGTGTCGGTGGCTGGGCTTTGTGGCGGGTTGGCAGGCTGGCTTTCCTTCGGCGGCGTTTTCGGAGCATCCGTTGACGTCCCTGTTGTAATCTTCGTTACAGCGCTGCGGGGGACCACCAAGGCGGTATAGCCGACGTCCACAATCACCGCGTCGCGCTTTTCCGCGAGAATCTTGCCGAAGATGGCCGCCTTGTCCTTCAACTCGATCACGTCCGCCGACGCGCAGCCCAAGCCGACGACGAGGACGGCGGCCAGGACGAAAGACGGCTTCAACAACATGGGCGAACCATAACGAAGGCTTGGCCATGAAGCAAGCGGCGCCGCGGGAAAAGATGGTGTCACGCCAGCGTTTTCGGCGTGGTTGATCTTGTTTGCCGGGGAATTTGCTGTTAGCGCTGGGGCGTGGACTTGGTGTCAAGAATCTGCCGGCTCGGCTTTCGCTCGCTCCGGTTTGCCGGGTTGTTGCTGTTCGTCGCCGGCGACTTTGGGTTCAGCACGCTGCGCCACCGTGGCGCGCTGCCGTTGCGGGAGCGGACGCGGTGGCTGCAACGCTCCTCGCGCCGGGCATTGCGGGTCTTTGGCGTCCAGATCGAAGCGCATGGCACCGCTCCCGAAGCTGGTCTGCTGGTCGGGAATCATCTGAGTTATCTCGACATCCTCGTGTTGTCGGCGCTGGTGCCGGCGGTATTCGTCTCGAAGATCGAGATCCGGAACTGGCCGGTTTTCGGCTGGTTTGGACGCATGGCGGGGACGCTATTTGTCGAACGAGCCCGGCGGAGCGATGTGGCGCGGACGGGCGCGGAGATTCGCGCGGTGCTCGCCGGCGGTCATGTGGTCGTGCTGTTTCCGGAGGGCACCAGTTGGAATGGGCGCGAGCTGCTGCCGTTCAAGTCGTCGCTGCTCGAACCGATCGTGGGCTGCTCGCATCCGCTCACGATTGCGGGCATTGGTTACACGCTGGCAGATGGCTCTGTCGAAAACGACGTGTGTTACTGGGGCAACATGACGTTTTTCCCGCATCTGGTGCGGTTGATGTCGCGGAAACAAGTCCGGGTGCGGGTACGGTTTGCGGCCATCGGTGAGCGGGCCACGGATCGTAAGGAACTCGCGCGGCAACTGCACCTTGCGCTGTTGCAACTCCTTGCCTGACTCAGGATCGGGCTTGCGCCCTTCTGAATACTTGGCCCCGCGGGGCGTCAGTATTTTGATTGTCGCGGATACCGCGATTCGGTAGGCTGGGAATTAGCGTAACAACCAATAATAAAATGAAATTGATCTCAAAAACAAAATGGATGTCGGCTTTTGGCGTGGCGGTATTGCTCAACGCCCCTGGATTTTCTAGTGCGGTAATGGCCGACGACGCGGCAACGAAGGAAGCGCTCGTCTTGGAACTGCCGGCGCCCACCCTCAAAGGCACCCCGGAACAATTGCCCGAAGGTCCGAACATCGAGCCAAATTCGGACAAACCCCGGCCCGCGTTCCAGGCCCCCAAAGGCGTCAAGAACGTCGCCCTCGGGAAGACCGTGACGACCAGCGTGAAGCCGTTCACCGGCGAACTCGAGCAACTCACGGACGGCAAGAAGGAGGCGTTTGATTACGACACGCTTGAAATGAAGAAGGGCGCTCAATGGATTCAAGTGGATCTGGGCGCCCCGTTCACCCTCGAGGCCATCGCCATCTGGCACGATCATCGTTACATCCAGGTGATGCATGACGTGATCATTCAGGCGTCGGACGATCCCGAATTTAAGACCGGCGTGACGACTTTGTACAACAATGACACGGACAATACTTCCGGGCTGGGCATCGGCTCGGATCGCGAGTATTTCGAGCGCCATTTCGGTCGCGTGTTTGACGCCAAAGGCGTGAAAGCCCGCTACGTGCGCGGCTACACCAAAGGCAGCAACCTGAGCGCGCTTAACTGCTGGCAGGAGATCGAGATTTACGCCTTGCCGGCCAAATGAATCGCTGGACCGCACTGGCCCTGCTGCTGGCGGTTGCCGGCGCACTGGCCTTGCGTGTTCCGCAGCTCGCCGTTCGTCCGCTGCACAACGACGAGGCGATCAATGCCACCAAACTTGCCGCCCTCTGGGAAAAGGGCGAATACCGCTACGACCCGGATGAATATCATGGGCCAACATTGTACTACTGCTCGCTGCCGTTTCTGGCACTGAGTTCCTTGGTTAATTCTGACGCGCCGACCGGCAGCCAACTGCCCGCCGCGCAAGGGGGGGGCCGGCCGACCTTCAGCGATAGCGAACTCCGCCTCGTGATCGTGGCATTTGGGGTCGGGCTGATTCTTCTTCTGCTGCTGCTCACGGACGGCTTGGGGCCGGGGGCCACCGGTTGGGCCGCCATCTTCCTCGCGGTTTCGCCGGCGATGGTTTTCTACAGCCGCTATTTCATCCACGAAATGCTGCTGATATTCTTCACGTTGCTCACCCTGGCGGCTGGCTGGCGTTACGCCCAGTCGCACCAAGCCGGTTGGGCCGCCGTCACCGGCGCCGGGGTTGGTCTGATGTTCGCAACCAAGGAAACCTTCGTCCTCTCCCTGGCGGCGATGACCCTTGCCCTCGTCGCCACCTGGTCTTGGAATCGCTGGCGCGCGCGGCGTTTGGGTGGCGTGCCAGCTTTGGTTTCTGGGTCGGCTTGGATGCCCTCGTCCCGCCACGCGGGGCTGGCTCTGGCGGTGGCGGGCGGCGTGGGGCTGGTGTTTTTCAGTTCCTTCTTCACCAACGCGAGCGGGCTGCTTGATTCGGTAAAAACCTATTTGCCGTGGCTGCATCGGGCGGGCGGCGCGTCGCCGCACATTCATCCGTGGAACTTTTATCTCGAACGCCTCGTGTGGTTCCATCCGCCGAAAAGTCCGATTTGGAGCGAGGCATTGATATTGTTGCTTGCGGCTGTGGGTGGTGGGGTCGCCTTCAGCAACAACCCGGATCTGCGCGCGCAACCAACCTTCGCGCGCTTTCTCACGTTTTACACGCTGGCGCTGACGGCGATTTACACTTTGATCGCGTACAAGACGCCTTGGTGTCTACTGAATTTCTGGCTCGGCATGATCCTGCTCGCGGGCATTGGCGCGGCGGCCTTGTTCCGGCTTTGTCGGTCAACCCTGACCAAATTGCTTCTCGTCGCGGCGCTGGCGGTGGGCGTGGGGCATCTGGGGAACCAGGCCTGGCGCGCGGCGGTAACTCAGGCGGCCAACCCGCGCAATCCCTATGTCTATGCCCAGACGACGGATGGCTGCCGCCAGTTGGTGGCGCGCGTCGAAGCCGTGGCCCGCGTGGCGTCGGGCCCGGAAACTGTCGTGAAGGTGATCGCCCCCGAAAGTTACTGGCCGCTGCCATGGTATCTGCGCTCCTTCAAACACTTGGGCTGGTGGGATAAGCTGCCCGCCGATCCCTATGCGCCCATCGTTCTCGTCTCCGCGAAACTGGATGCGTTGCTGGATGAGAAATCCAACAAGGCCTGGATCATGACAGGCTATTACGAGTTGCGCCCGGGCGTCTATTTCGAGCTCTACGTCGAACGCGGACTGTGGGAGAAGTTTGTTGCCACCCTGCCGCGCACGGACGACTGAACGTGTTTGGCCGGCTTTGTTAGGCAAGCCGACGCGTACGTTACTGATGCGGCGGTTTGGAGATTGTCTGTTGTCCCATGACCCGTGCTGCGGACCACCAAGCGCTACTTCCATCAACGAACAGGACGTTCGCACCCGTCTCGTGATTGGAAAGCGGCTCAATCGCCAGCACTGTATCCGGAGAATCATTGGTCATGCGGCCGGGAATGAGGCGGTAGCCAGACCACAAGTCGACCTGCTTCCAATTGCCGACGCCGTGTCCGACCGTTGGACAGGCAAACTGTCGATCCCAAGTGGTGTTTTCAATCCCACCCATGTCATCCCATTCCAACTCGCTCCACTTCGCGGGGAACTGACCGCCGTGTTTCGCTGCATGCTCCCGGCATCGCTCGCCAATGTTGCGAAGCTGCATTCCGCAGTCTTCTTTCAGATGGGCTTTGAGGCCAATGGTAACCGCGGCAACGTATAGAACGGGCACAGCAACCACGATAACGCCCAAGGCGAGGATGAGCTTAGACAGCCAGTTCGAATTTGGTATTGTTTCCAATTCAGTCATGTCCTCAAGGAACTCATGCATTGATAATAGTTCCGGTAGTTTTTCTCGCAGCAATATAATTTCCACCGCACTTCCGCCTTTTTAATTTTTAATTTTTCATTTTTAATTGAGCAATGATTACGCGTTACTCGCGCCCCGAAATGCGGGCCATCTGGACCGACGAAAACAAACT
>JADLHS010000010.1 GCA_020848635.1 Limisphaerales bacterium | reverse complement strand
GCTGCTGGATGGAATTCCCAAGGACACGCTCGACAAAACAACGATCATTTTCATGGGCGACAACGGTACGGATAAGGCCATTACCGATCACTTCACCTCGGCGAACTTCCCTGGCTACGGCACCGTGAACCATGCCAAAGCCAGTGTGTATGAAGGTGGCGTCAAAGTACCGTTGATCGTTGCCGATGGCTTTTATGTTAACGCGCTGCTGGGCGCGGAAAGTCCCGCCGGCTGGGGTCGCGTTGTTTCACCGTAAGCGTCACGCGGAGCGCCTCTGGTTAAGTTCTGACAGATATCCTAACTCTGAGAGGTATGATATCTGCAAAATCTTCTGAGAGTCCGTCGGCGGGCGCTCCCGCGGTTCTGCCGAAGTTACCGGTGACCGTGGACACCAGGGGGCGGGTGCGGGTGTCCAAGGAACAGCGGCGAGAGATCCTTGCCGCACTGACCCGCAGTGGCGAGTCGGTGCCCCGGTTTGCGCAGCGGACCGGGCTGAAGTATTCCACGCTGGCCCGCTGGGTGCAGGTCTCGCGTCGCACCCAACGACCGAAGCAACCGCCGCAACTGCGCTTGCTGGAAGCGGTGGTGGCCTCCGTGCCGCCTGGACCGGGCTTGCCGATCCACCTGCCGGGTGGGGCGCGCGTTGAACTGCAAACCAACGCTCAGATTCCTTTGGTCGTCGCTTTGGTGCGCGGATGGGAAAAGTCATGCTGAGCTTTTCCGGCAGTCTCAAGGTGTTCGTCGCCCTGGAGCCCTGTGATATGCGCAAGGGATTCAATGGCCTCCATGCCGCGGTAACGGAACGTTTGCAGGAAGATCCCAAGAGCGGCGCGTTGTTTGTGTTCTGCAATCGGCGGCGCACGCGGCTCAAGATTTTGTATTGGGATCGCACGGGGCTGTGGGTGCTGACCAAGCGTCTGGAGGAAGGCACGTTCGCCTGGCCGAAGGGGGTTGAAGCCAATGGCACGAAGCTCGCGCTCACGCCGGAAGCGTTGGCGTTGCTGACCGATGGCGTGGATTTGCGCGGCGCGAAATTGCGGCCGTGGTACCAACGCGCGAGCTGATCCCAATCCGCGCCAAAAAATCTTCCGCACGTTTGAACATTTTGGCGGCGCGTGAGTCTGTCTGTGCAACTGACGATGGCCGCCCCGCTGCCCAACGAACTCAACGCGCTACGGGAGTTGGTGTCCTCCTTGCAATCGACACTCGCGGCGGTGCAAGCCGAGAACCAGTTGCTGCGGCAAAAACTCGATGCGCTGGCGCGACGGCTCTTCGGTGTCAGCAGTGAAGCGCTCAACCCGGCACAACTGCAACTGTTGCTGACGCTCCCCGAACTGGCCGCGGCCCCCACGCCCGCTCCCGCCCCGGCACCGACGGAGTTGTCACCGCGCAAAGTGGCCGCCCGCAAAGCCCGCGCGCCGCGGTTGCCCGAAGCGTTGCCGGTCCTTGAAGAAGTGATCGATCCCGAGCCGGTGAAAGCGCAACCGGAGCAATGGCGCTGCATCGGCCAGGAAGTCAGCGAGCAACTCGATTACGAGCCGGGCCGCTTCCTGCGCCGCCGCATCATTCGCCGCAAATATGTTCACCGCACCGCGGGCGATGCTGTGCCGGTGATCGCGCCCTTGCCCGAGGGTTTGCAGGAACGCGGGATCGCCGCACCCGGTTTGCTGGCGCACGTGTTGATCAGCAAATATTGCGATCATCTGCCGCTCTACCGGCAGGAACAGATTTTTGCGCAACGCCACAAAATCAATTTACCGCGCCAGACCTTGGCGCGGTGGGTGGAACTGGCGGCCGACTGGCTCAAACCCATTTACGAACACATCCGCACCGGCGTGTTGGCCGACGGTTATGTGCAAGTGGATGAAACCCCGATCAACTACTTGGAGCCGGGGAACGGCAAAACCAAACAAGGCTATCTGTGGACCAGCAGTCGCCCGGGCGGCGAAGTCTTTTATCACTGGGTCACCAGCCGGGCCACCGCATGCCTGGAGCAAGTCATTCCGGCCAACTTTCGCGGCATCATTCAGTGCGACGGCTACGCGGCTTATCGCAGCTTCGCCAACGCGCGCGGCGACACGGTGATCCTGGCCGGCTGTTGGGCCCATGTGCGGCGCAAGTTTTTCGAAGCGCGCGAAACGGCGCCACGTCTGGCCGGCTGGATCCTGCGCCAGATCCAACACCTCTACGCCCTCGAGTCGGCACTGCGGGAAAAGCGAGCCGGGCCGCAACGGCGCGCAGCGGTGCGCGCCAGCGAGAGTCAAATGATCGTCGCCCGGTTGGAGCGCGTGCTGTTGTGCCTCAAAGCCAGCGGCAAACAGCTGCCACAAAGTCCGCTGGGCATCGCGATCGATTACGCGTTGGGGCTGTGGTCCACGCTGCAAGTCTTCCTGAGCGACGGCCGTGTTGAGCTCGACAATAACCTGGTCGAAAACGCCATTCGCCCCACCGCCCTGGGAAAGAAGAACTGGCTGTTCATCGGGGAAGCCAACGCCGGCGAACGCAGCGCGATCATTTACACTGTGATCGAAAGCTGCCGCCGCCGTGGGATCGAGCCCTACACGTATCTCCGCGACGTGCTCACCCGATTGCCGCACCTGACCAACAAGCAAGTGCCCACGATCATCCCTACGGCTTGGGGTAAGAAAACCGACCAGAAACCCACCGCGCTCGCCGCTTAAACAACGCCCCATTCCCACCGGCCTCGACTGTCAAGCGGCGCTC
>JADLHS010000009.1 GCA_020848635.1 Limisphaerales bacterium | reverse complement strand
GCGTGCGATGATTTTTCGGATTGGCTAGGAATTCCGGCGGGTAATCCCTGCCGATAATCGGCACGCCTTGCGAGGTGCCGCTACCAAGAAAGATGAATGAAAATGCCATACCCGGATCAGTGGGTGTAAGAGTACACAACCCCGCCGGGGCTCGCGAACCTTTTCAATTGCGAAGGAGGTCGCGTTGGCGGCACGCTATCGCGCATGTACGTAATTGGCCAGAGGACGCGCTGGGCTTTGCTGGCCGGGCTGGGGCTGATGGGAATTCAAGGCCTGGGGGCGATGGAGCCCGTGGGGCTTTATACCGCGTGGGGCATCACGAACCTGATCACCACCAACGCGGTCGCCACGGTTGGACCGATCACGCAGGTTGCTGCGGGCGGGTATCATGCGCTAGCGTTGCGGGCCGATGGCACGGTCTGCGCCTGGGGCGACAACACTTCCGGGCAGACGAATGTTCCCGCCGTAGTGAGCAACCTCCTGGCGATCAGCGCCGGCGCGCGGCACAACCTCGGCCTGCGGAGCAACGGCACGGTGGTGGCGTGGGGACTGAATACGTACGGGCAAACCAATGTACCCGCCGGTTTGAACGGTGTGATGGCGGTGGCGGCGGGGGCCGATCATAGCGTGGGGCTGCGGACGAACGGCACCATCGTGGCGTGGGGCGGGGCCGCGCTAACCAACGTGCCAGCCGCCGCCACGAACATCGCCGCCATCGCCGCCGGCGCTACGGTCACCCTGGCGCTCCGCTCCAACGGGACGGTAATCGCCTGGGGCAAAGCCGACAATGCCTTGACGAATCTGCCGGCGAGCCTCACCAACGTGGCGGCGATCTCAGCCGGGGTGAATCAGTGCCTGGGATTGCGCTCGAACGGTACCGTGGTGGCGTGGGGTGATAATGCCCTGGCTCAGACCGGCGTGCCGGTGCAATTGACGAATGCCACCGGCATTTCCGCCGGTTGGTTACACAGCCTGGCGCAGCGGGCGGATGGGACCTATCTCGCGTGGGGCTTGTCCACCTCCGGGCAGACTACCATCCCCGCCGGGCTGACCAACTTGAGTTCATTCGCCGCAGGGAACACGCTGAATCTGGGGGTGGACCTGGCGCCGCGGGTGCTTTCCCGGCCGGCGGCGAATGTGACCCTCGCACCCGGCCAGAGCGGCACCCTGAGCGTTTCCATCCTCTCCGGCACGGACTGCACCCTGCAATGGCGGTTCAACGGCGAGGACCAGCCCGGGGAGAGGAACGCGGATTTTGCAATCACCGATTTCGCATTCCCCCAGGCCGGGACCTATTCGTTGCTGGCCTCGAATCGCTACAGCACGGCCAGCGTCGCGAGCATCGTGCGCTTGAGCAATGCGCCGACGGTGTTCGTGAATGGACTGCTCCTGGGCGGCGGCCGCGTGACACGCACCAATTCGGCCACCATCACGTTGGCCGCTACCACCAATGCATATGCGAAGCTCTATTACTCGCTCGACGGCAGTGAGCCGAGCTTCACGTCCACGGCCTACATCGCGCCGTTGGTCACGAGCAACAGCACCCTGCTCCGCGCGGTTGCGTATAATGCGCTGTTTACCGACAAAGCCGAAGCGGCGACCGTGGAGGTTCAGGTGCGGCCGACTTATTCGCTGGTGACGACGGCGCCGGGGGGCGGCATCGGGGCGTCGCCCGCGCCGGATTTCAGTCCCAACAGTTATCTGAGCAACACCGTCGTCACGCTGACCGCGGTGGCAAGCAATGGCTGGACGTTTCTGCACTGGGCGGGGGATTCCACGGCCACCGCCGCCGTGACCACCGTGGTGCTGGATCAACCGCGCACCGTGCAGGCCGTGTTCGGCACGATGCTGAATCTGTTTACCAATGGTCACGGTGACATCCTCACCGACCCGGCGAGCGGGCCGTTCCCCTACGGTTCGACCGTGACCCTGACGGCGCTCCCCCACGCGACGAATTACTTTTTCGGCTGGGCAGGGGTTCTGAGCGGCTTCACCAATCCGATGGCGCTCACCGTCAACAACGCCTCGGGCATCACGGCTTTGTTCGGCGCATTGAAGAGCAATCAAGTTGCGCTGGTGGTTTTGCCTGTGGGCGGGGGCAGCGTTCGGACGGACCCGGCACGGAACGTTTATACGAACGGGGAACTTGTCACCCTGACGGCGCTATCCACATCCAACCGCATTTTCGCGGATTGGAGCGGCGACGCGAGCGGCAGCAGCAATCCGCTCCCCGTGATCTTGGAAGCCAACAGACTGATTTATGCGAACTTCATGCCCGGCACGCCGACCAACCTCCTGCCCGTGTTTACCCTGCTGCCGGGTGGGCGCAGCTTGAGCGCGGGCGACACTACGGTTCTATCTGCGACGGCCGCCGGGATTGGGGCGCTCGGTTATCAATGGCGTTTCAACGGCACGCCGCTCGGCGGGGCAACCAATCCCGCCCTGGCCCTGAGCAACGTCACCGCCGCCCAGGCCGGTTTCTATGATTTGGTGGTGGGCAGCAGCTATGGCGCGATCACGAGTCCAGCCACGCCGGTGGCCTTGTTCGGCCTGGAGTTGGTGCCGCTGGCGGGCGGGCGGTTACCGCTGTTGATTGTGGACTGCGCGGCGGGCGCGCAGTTCGAGTTGCAGTATTCCGACCATCTCAACCCCACCAACTGGAATTTGCTCGCTCCGCTGACGCTGCCGGACGCGCGGCACTACTTCATTGACACTCCGACCGCCAACCCACCCGAGCGCTTTTATCGCCTCGTCCCACCATGAACCCGGCGCAGGCGCTTTTTTACGGTTGCCCAAAGCGCCCGGCCTCCGCAAAGTTTCCGCCCTGTTGAATCATGTTGACGACGTTGCGCATCAAAAACCTTGCCCTCGTGAGCGACCTGACGCTGGAACTCGCGCCCGGCTACAATGCCATCACCGGCGAGACTGGCGCGGGCAAGTCCATCGTCATCGGCGCGCTCAACCTCGTACTCGGTCAGCGGGCCGACCGCGCTCTCATTCGCAGCGGGAGCGATGCTTGTTCCGTGGAAGCCGTATTCGATGTGGCTAAACTCCGGGCGCCGATCAAATCTTTCCTGGAGGAGAACGGCCTCGAACGCTGCGAAGAGCAGCAGTTGGTCCTCAAACGCACGTTTACCAGCGCGGGTACGAACCGGCAATTCGTCAACGGTACGGCCACCCCGCTCAATGTCCTCGCCCGCATCGGCGAGTGGCTGGTGGACATGCACGGGCCGCATGATCATCAATCACTCCTGGATCCCGCGAAGCAACTCGCCATCCTGGACGTGTTTGGGAAATTGGAAGCCGAGCGCGCCGCCTTTGCGGACCTGACCCGCCGTTGCATCGCGCTGGAAACGGAAAAGGCCGCCCTGATCGTGGACGAAAAGACCTATGCGCAGCAGCTCGACCGGCTGCGTTTTCAAGTACAGGAAATCGCCGCCGCCCGCTTCCGGCCGGACGAAGAAGCGCAGATCGAGCAGGAACATCAGCGCACCAGCAACGCCGCGAGACTGCTGCAATTAAGCCAGGCCGCCCTCGAGACCCTGAGCGAGAACGAGAGTTCGCTGCTCACCCAGGCGGGCAGCGTGGGCCGCACGTTGCACGAGCTGCAACGCGTGGACCCCGGCGCGACGGCGCTGACGGAATTGCACGCCCAAGCCGTGGCCATGCTGCGCGAGTTGCAGGGCGAGGTTTCGCGCTACGCCGACAAAGTGGACGTTGACCCCGCGCGCCTGCAGGAATTGGAGGAACGGCTGAATCTCATCCACACGATGAAACGTAAATACGGCGCGTCCCTCGCGGAAGTCATGGCATTTGGCGAAGACGCGAAGCGCCAGTTGCAGAGTCTCGAAGCCCGGGATACCGAACTGGCCCGGCTCAAAGCCGCGCTCGGGCAGCTCGAGGTGGAAATCGGACTCGTGGGCAAGCGCCTTTCCGCAGGACGCCGCAAGGTGATTCCGCAACTTGCCAAGGCCGTGAGCCGGCAACTCGCCGAGTTGGGCTTCAAGCAGAGCAAATTTGACGTCGCGATCGAGACCGAGGTCCGGTCATCGCGCTGCGATGACCGGACGGCGCAGCGCACCGTCCCTACCAGTTCAGGCTTCGACACAATCGAATTCCAGTTTTCGCCCAACGTCGGCGAGCCGGCGAAGCCGCTGCGCGCCATCGCCTCCTCGGGAGAAATGGCGCGGGTGATGTTGGCGCTCAAGACCGTGCTCGCCGCCGAGGACGAAATCCCCGTGCTGATCTTTGACGAAGTGGATGCCAATGTGGGCGGCGAAACGGCGAATGCCGTGGGCGAAAAGATGAAACAGATTGCGGCCAAACGCCAGGTCCTGTGCATCACGCACCTCCCGCAAGTCGCGGCGACGGCCACGGCACATTACGCCGTGACCAAGCAGGTGAGGGAAGGTCGGACGATTACGGAGATTGAATTGCTCAATCCGAAAGCGCGCGTGACCGAATTGGCGCGGATGTTGGGCGGCCAAAGCGAGGTGGCTCGCAAGCACGCGGAGGCGTTGCTGAAGCAGGGAAGAGCAGAAGCCTGACGCCGACCCGCAAGTTTTGGTGCAGCGCGGGCGGGGTTATTGGTTTTCCGCCGCGAACGTTGCCAGCAGCGGACGATGATCGGAGCCAGTGCCCCAGTTGGGAATGGTTGGAATGTATGTTTCTTCCCGGTCCCACTCCCGCGCCATGCCGGGGCTGAGCATGAGGTAATCTATGCGGCTATACGTATCTTCCACGCCGTAGAAATGGGTCCAAGTGATGTTGCGGGGGTAATAGTGCGGGTTCACCGGATTGGGTTGGTTATCGCCGTTGCGCTCCGCGGGCCGGGTGTCCACCAGTTTCCCGGCGCCCCGCCCAACCACTTCCTTGACGGATTTGGCATTGTACGTGTCGTTGAAATCGCCGAGAACGACGAGGTTGGCCTTGGGGTCGGCGGCGAGCCTTTGGTCCACAATGGCGCGGAGAATTCGGGCCTCCTCGTGCCGCAGTTCGGCTTCGTCGGCCTCCGGCACGGCGCGGCGGGATTTCAGATGCGCGCCGATGAGGGTGAATTGATAGTTGGCGTTTACCTGGATATCCACATCGGTAAAGCCACGGCTGACGCGAAAACGTCGCCCACTGAGCAGAAAGCTGTCATTGGTGTGCGCCCGGCGGGCAATGATGGGGAATCGGCTGAGGACGGCGACGTGGATGTTGGTGTCGAAACCGGTGACGTGTTCGTAATGCGGGAGGTCGAGGCCGTCTTTCTTAAGCGCATCGCGCAATTCGAGGAGCGCCCCCAGCCCACCCATTTCCTCGAAGGCGATCACGTCGGGTTTCAGGGCGAGGACGGTTTCCCGCACCTTGGCTTTGGCGGCGGGCGACTTGACGAACTTCCGCGATTCGGTGGTTTGGTCGAGATAATTCTCCACGTTGTACGCCGCCACGCGAAAGGTTTCGGCTAGGGCAGGGGAGGTGAACAGGGCCCAACTCGCGGTCAGGGCCAGAAAGTATTGGCGACACATGGCAGGGTGATAATCCGGCGAGAGACACAAGTCAAAGCGCAAGTTGTTGGAGCGAAGCCGCGGATCAAAGCTTGGGAGCCCCCCGGCGACGGCAGCGAAGCGCGGGGCCTGCGCCGGGCAATCGCGGGCGTCCGTTGGGGTTGCCGCAGAAGGAAGGGTGGATTTGGATTTTGCAAAGCGGCACGCATTTGCTAACTTCTGGGCATGAGCCGACCCAGCGTTATTCCAGCCCCGAAACGCCGTACCAAGCTGCAGGACAAGCAGAGCGAACGGGACCACCGCCAGATCCGCATTGACAAGGTGGGCGTGCGCGGACTGCGTTTTCCGATCCAGGTGCGCGACAAGGCCCACGCGGTGCAAAACACGGTGGCGGTGATCGGCCTGTTTGTGGACCTGCCCAAGGAATTCAAGGGGACGCACATGAGCCGGTTCATTGAAGTGCTAAACGCGCACGGCAACGTGGTGCATGTGGAGAATATTCCCGGCATGCTGTTCGAGCTGCAGGCGAAGTTGAACGCGGCCACCTCGCACCTGGAGATGGAGTTTCCGTTTTTCATGTCCAAGAACGCGCCCGCCTCCGGCAAGGCGAGCGTGATGGATTACACGGCGCGGTTCGACGCGGCAGCGTGCAAACGGGAGATTGATTTCGTGCTCACGGTGAAAGCCAATGTGACCACGCTTTGCCCCTGTTCGAAAGCCATCAGCGCCCGCGGCGCGCACAATCAACGCGGCGAAGTGACGGTGAAAGTGCGGTTTAAGAAACCGATCTGGATCGAGGATTTGATTGCGATCATGGAAAGCTCGGCCAGCTCGGAATTGTATGCGTTGCTCAAGCGCGAAGATGAGAAAGCCGTGACGGAACGGGCCTACGATAATCCCGTGTTTGTGGAGGATTTGGTCCGGAACGTGGCCCTCAAACTGAACGCGCATCCCGACGTGACGTGGTACAAGGTCGAGGCGGAGAACCAGGAAAGCATCCACAATCACAACGCCTACGCCTGTATTGAGAAAGGGTAGGCCGCAGTGATTTGGCCCGGGACGGGCCGTTGATTGTTTTCAAGCCAACAACACGACGCGCATGACGACGACGTAGCAATACGACTTCCGGAACCGGCTAACGGCCAATCCAGACCCGCTTCGTTTGGGGACTCGACCAAAGTGGTTCGCTGGACGGCGACGGTGTCCCGGATCCGGGCCAGACTTGAAGTCATCGACGGACGGGCTCCATTGTCGCTGGGAACTCAAGCCGAGGCCGACTACCGGCGGC
>JADLHS010000008.1 GCA_020848635.1 Limisphaerales bacterium | reverse complement strand
ATCCGACCCGGGATCACAAGCGGTTCATTGACATCCACAACGACGCGAACGCGGACGGCGACCGGATGTTTCTCCCCATGCACCTCGGCTGGTGGGCGGTGAAGACATGGACCGGGCCGCAAGGCGAGCCCACCTTTACGGATGACATGGAATACCTTTGCGGCAAGGCCATCGGCAACAACGTCGGTTTCTCCCTCATGGGCGTGGACCCGGCGAATTTCGCCAAGAATCCCGCGCTGCAGAGGCTCGGCGGCATCACTCGGCAATACGAGGAGTTGCGTCATTCCAAGTATTTTTCGGAAGCCGTGAAGGCCCGGCTGCGCGTGCCCGGCGATGAATTCACGCTCGACCAATCGTCCACGGGCAAGTGGCAGCTCCGGCCCGCGCAATACGCGAAGCACAAAGTCGAGGGGCTCGCCGACCAGACGGCGACTTGGACCGTGACAAACACGTTCGCCGCGCAACCGCTGCGCCTGCGCCTGGAGGTGCTGATGTCCGCAGAACCCTACGAAACCACCAACGCCATTACCGTGGCGGAATTCAAGGACGCGAATGAATTTCCGGAGCGCACCCAGGCCAATGGCGTGGCGGCCACGCTGGCGCCGTCCACTAGTTTTATAAAATTCGGCGGGGGGAGCGGGTTGATCACGGCCACCAATGCCCGGCCCGAACGCGCGGCAACCTGGGCCAGTTTTGGAAAGACTTTTTCCCCGCCGCTGAATCTCGGCGGTGAACGGGCGTTGGGCGTTTGGGGTTATGGGGATGGCCAGGGGGAGGTCTTGAACTTGCAATTGCGCTGCCCGGCGCATGTGGTTGCGGGCACCAGCGAGCACTACGTTGTGGTGAACTTCACCGGCTGGCGCTACTTCGAGCTGATTGAACCAGCCGGCCACCTCCATGCCAATTATTCCTGGCCCTATGGCGGGGCCTACGACATTTACCGGGAGACCGTGGACTATAAACAGATCGAGAAGTTAAGCGTTTGGATCAACAACCTGCCCGCCAACGGCGCCGTGAAGTGTTATCTCAGCCCCGTTCGCGCGACCCCACTGGTCAAGGCGAAAATCCAAAACCCGCGACTCATCGTGGGCGACCGCGCCCTGCTGCTACCGGTGACGATGCAAAGCGGGAGCTACCTGGAATTCAATTCACCGGAGGACTGCAAAGTGTTCGGCCCGGATGGCAGCTTCCTTCAGGAGGTGAAGATCGCAGGGGCGGCACCGATATTGGCAGCGGGGGTAAACCAGCTCCGCTTCGAGTGCGACCCCATCCCCGATCTGAACCCGCGCGTGCGCCTCAACGTCGCCACGTTCGGCACGCCGCTCGCTCCCTGACCGACCAAGCAATGCGTTCATGTGCCTCCCGGCCAAGGGGCTTTCGCCAAAGCCGAGCCGGACGATTTGCCGGTAACCGCAGCCCCAGACGAGGCTGGAAGGTCCTTTCCAAGTTGACGCCGCCGCCCGCCGCCCACACACTCCCGAACGTTACCGCCCGGCGCATGGTGCGTTGCGGTCGGCAAAAAACTTATGGCCGAAGGATACTGCGTTAAGTGTAAAGCCAAAAAGGAAATCACCGACGGGGTCGAGGAAGTCATGAAGAACGGGCGCAAGGCCATCAAAGGCAAGTGCCCCACTTGCGGCACCGTCATGTTTAAGATTCTCGGCGGCAAGGCCGTTACACCGCCCAGCCCTACCGCCACCCCCCCGCCCGCGGTCGGTTGAAGTCCTCTATGTCCCAACAACTCGCCTACGTCATCATCACGCCGTACTCTCTCCACAAGTCGAGGACGGGCGGAATTCTCAGCCGGCTCATCTCTCGCACGGGACTGGATCTCGTGGCCGCCCGCATGTTCGCCCCCGGCCCGGAGCTGGTGCAGAAATACTCCGAAGCCATCATCTCCACCAACGATCCGCAGGACCGGAAAATTCAGGAGCTGATCCGCGACTACATTCTGAAGAACCTTTCGCCCGACGGGAAGACCGGTCGCCGCCGCCGCGTGATGATGTTGCTGTTCAAGGGCGAAGACGCCGTGCGCAAGGTGCGTTCCGTCGTCGGCAACCTCGGCCCCGACCGCCGCGTGGGAGAATCCATCCGCGACACCTATGGCGACCTGATTTACGACGACAATGGCACCGTCCGGTATTTCGAGCCCGCCGTGCTGGCGGCGCCAACGGCCGAGGAAGCCAACGCCAAGCTCAAACTCTGGGCCCAGTATTCGGACACCGACGGGGGATTGCTTGAAAACACCATCGCCTACCATCCCGGCGAAACGCCACAACGCACGCTGGTATTGATCAAGCCGGACAATTTCCGCTTCCCCACCGGTCGCCCCGGCAACGTGATTGATTTTTTCTCCCGCACCGGCCTCTACATCGTTGCCATCAAAGTGCTGCGGATGAGCGTGGCGGATGCGATGGAATTCTACGGCCCGGTGCGCGAAGTCTTGCGCACCAAGCTCAAAGACGTGGTCGGCGCCAAGGCCAAGGTCGCGTTGGAAAAAGAACTCGGCTTCGCCATCCCCGCCGAGACGGAAAAGCAACTCGGCGAAATCATCGGGCCGGTTTTTGGTGACAACCAATTCGAGAACATCGTTCGTTTCATGGCCGGCCGGGCGCCGTCCGAGGCACCCGCCGCCGAACAAACCCAGCCCGGCTCGGAGAAGTGCATCGCGCTGATCTACGAAGGCGTGAGTGCCGTCACCAAAATCCGCGACGTCCTCGGGCCGACCGATCCCTCGAAAGCACCGCCCGGCTCCATTCGTCGCGAATTCGGCCAGAACATCATGGTCAACGCCGCGCACGCCAGCGATTCAACGGAGAGCGCCACGCGCGAACTCGGCATCGTGAAACCGGCGGAAAACAATTTTCGCCGCGTCGTCGAGCAATTCTGCGGCGGCGCCTGATCCGCCGCGACGGAGGATGCGATGCCGGCTTTCTTCGACACGCACGCGCATCTGGATTATCCCGACTTTGCGCCGGATATCGGGCAGGTGATCGCCCGCGCCCAAGCGGCCGGCATCGTCAAAATCATTTCCATCGGCACCGACCTGGCAAGCAGTGCCCGCGCTCTCAAGCTGGCCGAGGCCCACGCCGAAATCTACGCCGTCGTCGGCTGGCATCCGTCCCACGCCCTCGACGCGCCGACCGACATCCGCCCGGCCCTGCGTGTGCTGGCACGGCATCCCAAGGTTGTGGCGCTCGGCGAAACTGGTCTGGACTACTATCGCCTTCCGAGTGCGAAAGGCGGAACACCGGCGGACGATGATGCTTATCGGCGGCGGCAGGCCGGACTGTTCCAGCAACACCTCGACGTCGCCGCAGAAACCGGATTGAACTGCGTCATCCATCAGCGCGGCGATTGTTTTGCCGACACCTTGGCGCAATTACAGCCATTCGCCGATCGCGTGCGCGGCGTATTTCATTGTTTCGCCAACGATGCCGCCGTGTTACAACAGGTGCTGGCAATCGGCTCGCTCGTCAGCTTCACCGGAATTGTAACGTTCAAGAACGGCCAGAACGTGCGCGACACGGTGGCCGCCACGCCGCTGGGCCAGTTCATGCTCGAAACCGATTGCCCGTATCTGGCGCCGGTGCCGTATCGCGGCCAACGCTGCGAACCCGCCTACGTGAAGGAGATTTCCGAAACGATCGCCCGGGTCAAAGGTTGTTCCCTGGAGGAACTCAGTGCCGCGACGGGCCGGGCGGCGAACAGCTTCTTCCCAAAAATGGCCATTCGCTAGCCGCCGGGCATTTTCTTTCCTTGATTTTCGCCGCGTTCAGCCTTTCCCTGTACCCGCTTAGCTTAAATCAAAATCATATCATGGCCTACCAAGACGTCACCCCGCCCTCCGGCGGTAAAATCTCCATCCAAGCCGGCAAACTCAACGTGCCGGAAAACCCCATCATCCCCTTCATTCGTGGCGACGGCACCGGCCCGGACATCTGGGCCGCGAGCGAGCGCGTATTCGATGCGGCTGTGCAAAAAGCCTACGGCGGCCAGCGCAAAATCTCGTGGTTTGAGGTTTTCGCGGGCGAGGATTCGTTCAAGAAATTCAACAATTGGCTGCCGGACGACACCGTCGCGGCGTTCAAGGAATACCTCGTCGGCATCAAGGGTCCGCTCACCACGCCCGTCGGGGGCGGCATCAGTTCGCTGAACGTCGCGCTGCGCCAGATGCTCGATCTCTACGTGTGCCTGCGCCCCGTGCAATGGTTCACTGGCGTGCCGTCGCCGGTGAAACATCCGGAAAAAGTGAACATGGTCATCTTCCGGGAGAACACCGAGGACATCTATGCGGGGATTGATTTTGAGGCCGGCAAGGAAGCCGCACTCAAAACGATTGAATTCATCAAGACGAATTTCCCCAAGGACTTTAAGAAAATCCGCTTCGGCGCGGAATCCCCGGAGTTGGTCGGCATCGGCATCAAGCCTGTTTCCAAAACCGGCACGCAGCGCCTCGTCCGCTCCGCCATCCAGTATGGCATCGCCAACCGGCGCAAGAGCCTGACGATTGTCCACAAGGGCAACATCATGAAATACACCGAGGGTGCGTTTCGCGATTGGAGCTACGAGCTGGCCAAGCGGGAGTTTGGCGCGGTGGAAATTGACGGCGGGCCGTGGTGCAAGATTCCCGACGGCAAACCAGGCGCGGGCCTCATCATCAAGGACGCCATCGCCGACATTACTCTGCAACAGGTTCTCACGCGCCCGACGGATTTCGACGTAATTGCCACGCTGAACTTGAACGGCGATTACCTCAGCGACGCGCTCGCCGCGCAGGTCGGCGGCATCGGGATCGCGCCCGGCGGCAACATCAATTACATCAGCGGCCACGCCATCTTCGAGGCGACGCATGGCACGGCGCCCAAATATGCGGGCAAAGACGTGGTCAATCCCGGCAGCGTGGTGTTGTCCGGCGAGATGATGTTGCGTTACCTCGGCTGGACGGAAGCGGCGGATCTCATTCTCAAGGGCCTCAACGGCGCCATTGGCAGCAAGCGCGTCACGTACGACTTCGCCCGGCAGATGGACGGTGCGACCGAGATCAAATGCTCTGCGTTCGGTGATAATATCATCAGCCACATGTAGCAGCGGCGCATGTTTCCGGCGAACAGGGACGGCTTCATGGCCGTCCCTGTTTTCGTAACGGGCGAACAATTTCATGAAACCCATTTTGACGCTGGGCTGGTTGCTGGCCGTGCTGCCACGGTTGAATTTCGCCGCACCAGCGGTAACAACTTACGAGCGCGACTGCGCAACGCTTGCTGCGGCCAAGACGACGGACGCCGAGCGGTTGCATCAGTTGTTCCAACTCGATTGGGACCGTTCCCTGATCGAAAGTCCGGAATTCGCCACCGAAGTCGGCGTTCCGGGTCAGGACCACCGGTGGTCGGACATTTCGCTGCCGGCCATCGCGCGCCGGAAGCGGGAGTTGCAAGCGCCACTCAAGGTCCTTCGCGCCATCAATCGCGCGCAACTCAACGCCACCGATCAACTCAGCTATGATCTCTTTCGCAACAACCAGGAGCAGGCGGTGGAAGGGACGCGCTTTCCCACGGAGTATTTTCAAATCACCCAACTCAACGGCATCCCGCAGGACATCGCGCGCCTGCTCGCCATCGCACCGCACGCAACCATCCCGGATTACGAGCACCTGATTGCGCGCCTCAATGGGGTGCCCGGGTTGGTTGACCAGACCCTCGTACTGCTGAAGCAAGGCCTGACCGCGGGCATCACCCCGCCACGCGTCACGCTGCGGGACGTCCCGCAACAGGTAAAAAACCAGATGGAAACCGATCCGCAAAGGAACTCCCTGCTGGACAGCTTTCGGAAGTTCCCCGCGGAAATCCCGGAAGCGCAGCAGATGCGGCTGCGCCGGGAAGCGGAACTGGCGTTGACGGAAAAGGTCATCCCGGCGTTTGGGAAGTTGCACGAGTTTCTCGTCCGAGATTATTTGCCCGGCGCCCGCGAAACCATCGCCATGAGCGATTTACCTGACGGGAAGGCCTGGTACGAATTCAGCGCCCGCGTTTCGACGACGACCAGGCTCCCGCCGCAACAAATTCACGAGCTGGGTCTCGCGGAGGTGAAACGGATTCGCAGCGAGATGGACAAGGTGATCGCCGCGACGGGGTTCAAAGGCAACTTTGGTGAATTACTGGAGTTTCTTCGCACCGACCCGCGCTTCGCCTACACCAATGCCGAGGACTTGCTGCGCGGCTACCGTGACATCTGCAAGCGCGCCGATCCCGAACTTGCCCGGCTGTTTGGCAAGCTGCCACGGCTGCCTTATGGCGTGCTGCCGATCCCCGATTACGCCGCAAAATCACAAACCACCGGTTACTATCAACCCGGGGCGCCGTCAGCCGGCCGGCCCGGATATTTTTACGCCAACACCTACGCGGTCGAGACGCGCTTCAAATGGGAAATGGAGGCACTCACGTTGCATGAGGCCGTCCCCGGTCATCATCTGCAAATCGCGCTCGCGCAGGAAATGGACGCCGTCCCCGAGTTCCGCAAACAAGGCAGCTATACCGCATTCGTGGAAGGCTGGGGCCTCTACGCCGAGAGTCTGGGCTCGGAGATGGGCTTTTACCAGGACCCCTACGCCCGGTTCGGCCAGCTCGTTTATGAAATGTGGCGCGCGATCCGGCTGGTCGTGGACACAGGCATGCACGCGAAGGGTTGGACTCGGCAACAGGCAATTGATTACTTCCTCGCCAACGCCAGCAAGAACGCGCACGACGTGACCGTGGAGGTGGACCGCTACCTCGTCTGGCCCGGTCAGGCACTCGCCTACAAGATCGGCGAACTCAGAATCAAGGAACTCCGCGCCTATGCCGCGCAGGAACTCGGCGACCGGTTCGACATCCGCCAGTTCCACGATCAAATTCTCGGCCAGGCCGCCGTGCCGCTGGACCTTCTGGCAGCGCACCTCAAAGAGTGGGTCACGGCGCGGAAAACCGGTAAGAGCCAGTGACCCCGAGCCGCCCGACCAACCTCTGGTCCAAGGCCAAAAGTCTTCCAGCCGCCGAACTCCGGTCGGACCCGCGGTCGCCTCGCATTTTCTTCGTGCTTTTGGCGGCGGCGGCTTCTAGGTTTGCGGCATGACAATCTGGCTGCTCGCAATTTTGTTGCTGGTGTGTTTGGCTGCCGTGGGGTACCAGCAGGGCGCTATTCGCGCGGGGATTTCCTTCTTCGGCATCCTGCTCGCCGCGCTCCTGGCCGGGTTGCTCGGCAAACTGGTGGGGCCGTTGCTCAAGTTGCTCGGGGTGGTCAATCCCATCCTGCTTTGGGCCCTGCCCCCGTTCATCGCGTTCGTCGTCTTGCTGGCGCTGATCAAGATCGGCGCATTGCTGGTGCATCAGAAGGTGGACGTTTATTACAAGTACAAGGCGGGGGATCTGCGGCTGAAGTTGTGGGAACGGCTCAACGCCCGGCTCGGCGCGTGTGTCGGACTGATGAATGGCGTCGTGTATATGATTCTGATCGCCATGGTGATCCACGCGTTTAGTTATTGGACCGTGCAAATGGCCTCGGGCGCTACGGACCCAAGAGGCATGCGGATCTTGAATCAACTGGGCCGCGATCTGCAAAGCACCGGTATGACCCGCGTCGCCAAGGCGGTGGACCCCATGCCCGACGCCTTCTATGAAACGGCGGATCTGGCGGGATTGCTCTATCAGAATCCAATGCTCGAAGCGCGGTTTTTGCGATATCCCGGATTTCTTTCCCTGGGCGAGCGGCCGGAATTTCAAACGCTCGGACAGGACAGTGCCTTCGCCGAAATGCGACTGAAGCAAGCCCCCTTGCGCGAAGTGCTGAATCATCCGACGGCCATGGCGGTGTTCGATAATCCGGAATTGCTCCGGCTCGTCTGGGCCACAGTGCAACCGGACGTGCAGGACTTGGGCAAGTTCCTCGAAACGGGCAAGTCCGCAAAATATGACGGGGAACCCATCCTAGGCCGGTGGAGGTTCGACCCCAACATGTCCATTCTGGTATATCGTCGAAGCAAACCGAATGCAACGGCCAGCGAAGCGGCCAAGTTGCGCGGTTGGATGAACGAAAAATTTCCCAAGAGCAGTATCGTAGCCGGCCCCGACCACATGGTCGTGCTGAAGGGTTTCCCACTAATCCGGCTCCAACCCGGTCAGCCGTTCAGCGGGGAAGCCAAGAATTTGAAGGGCGACTGGAGGGCGGGCAGTGGCGATTACGAGATCACGCTCGAAGGCGGCACGGACAAACGCACGGCCAAGTTCGATGGCAACCGGTTGATCATCTCCGGCGACGGCACCCCGGTGGCATACATCAAGGAAGACTGATTTTCAGGCGCACTCCAGGCGCCAAAAGCAAAGGGGCGCGACCTCTGGTCGCGCGCCCGTTTGCGGTTCCAATGAAATTTATCGCGGCGCCAAGGGCATGCCGTTGACCCGCTGGGGCGCGCCAAGCGTGGGAAACTCGCTGAACAAGGAAGGCCCGGGCCGCAATTGAATAGCCGGGTTGGTGCTGTTTGCAAACAACTCACCGCGGGCAGTCGGACCAGCAGCGGCAAAGCGGTTTGCCTCAGCCGGGCCCGTCACCGGCGCTTCAAACTTTGCCATGCCGTCGGCCGTGATATTGAGTGTTGGCCGGGCGTTGTCGGAAACAAATACGCCGACGACCAGTAAACCGCACGCGGCGGCCGTTAGCATACCGGAAACTGCGGGTTGCTGTTCAATCACGCGCCAGAATTGCCGCAGCCACCGTGGGCCGGCAACGACCCCGTCCGGCGACTCCAACCGCCCACCGGCGCTGCCCGCCCGGATGCGCGCGACCACCTGACTGGAAAAGTCGTTGAAGTAGCGGGGGGGCGGCGATTCGTGCCGTTTTAATTTCAGCAACCGGCACAACTGATCAAAATTTTCCGGCTCGGCGTTCATACTCATTTCAGATAATCCACCAGGTAACCCTGTAGCTGCTGCCGCGCATAAAACAAACGCGACCGCACCGTGCCCACATTGCACTCCATGATTTCGGCGATTTCTTCATGGGCCAATCCCTGCACATCGTGCAAAGTCACTACCAATCTGTGTGGTTCTGACAGTTGCTGCATAGCTTCGTTCAATTTTTGTTGCAGCTCGCTCAGCACCGCGTCACGTCGGGGGGTCTTCTCCGAAATCAACGCCACCAAGTCCGGATCGTTCTCCGCGCTGAAGTCCAGATCGTTCAAGCTCATCGCCGTCCGGTTCTTGCGCTGTTTGAGGAAATTGAGCGTCTTGTTGACTGCGATCCGGTACACCCAGGTATAGAAGCTGGAGCCACCCTTGAAGGTTTTCAGGGCTTGATACGCTTTGATAAAGGCCTCTTGCGCGAGGTCGTTTGCGTCCTCGTGATTCGAGGTCATGTGGTAAACCGTGGCGTAGATGCGCTGCTGATAGCGCCGCACCAGTTCGTCGTAGGCCGCCAGATCGCCTTTCTGGGCCCGACGCACCATGGCATCCTCCTCCGCCCGGTTGACTGCCACCGAAGCTTTCGCTGGATCCGGGGACTCATTCACCGCCGGCAACGGCGCCACCGCCGATGCCGCCGGGTCTGCGGGATTCGGACTCATTCGGACAAAGCGGCCGTCTGCCGCGCCAGATACTCGGTGACGTCGAACAATCCGGCCCGACCTTCCGACTCAGGCAAAGCCTGGAGGCTCTGCCGGGCCAGATTGAGATACCGCTCTATCAACTCTCGCGACGGCCCGAGCGTTGCATGCCGCGCAAGCAATTCCTTTACAGCTGCAAAAGCTCCCGGCTGCCACTCCTGCACCATCGCTTCGAGCCGCGCCCGGTCAACGACGGTGGCGCGTTCCCAAGCCAACAACACCGGATAGGTCAACTTGCCCTTGGCGAGGTCGGTGCCGAGCGATTTGCCCGCCTTCAGCTCCGTGCCGAACAAGTCCACGCAATCGTCGTAAATCTGATACGCCGTACCGAAGGCGAGCCCGAACTCACGCAAGGCGGCGCGTTGCGGAGCGGTTGCGTCGCTCAGAAACGCCGCGAGTTCGCACGACAGCGCAAACAACTCCGCCGTCTTCATCTCCAGCACGCGAATGTAATCCCGCCGGGACAACTCGAAGTTCCGGCGATGCCGGGTCTGCAAAATTTCCCCGGAGCAAACCGTATTCGTCGCCGAGGCAACCGCGCGGCAAACCTCGGGCGTTGGAAAACTGGCCGCGAGTTTCAGGGATTGGGCGAAAAGGCAGTCGCCGAACAGCACGGCGATTTCGTTCCCCCAGTTGGCCGCCAGCGTCAACTGGCCGCGCCGGATCTCCGCCTCATCCATCACGTCGTCGTGAACCAGCGTGGCCAGATGCACCATTTCAATGATGACGGCGACGCTGACATGAGCATCGCTGGTCTGGCCGAGCGAATTGGCCGCCAGGGCGACGAGGGTAGGCCGCAGGTGTTTGCCGTTGCCGTTGAGAGCGTATTCGGCGTACTGGGCGAGCGCGGGATCGAACTCGTTGACCTGCTTGGCAAGGCGGCGCGCGACGGATTCCAGAAACGGTTCGACCGGTTCGACGATGTGTTTCCAGTAACCGGCGGGTTCGGGATGTGGCGCGGGCACCGCCGCCACTTTTGACTCAACTGCCAACATGCAGGGCTAATGTATGTTTTAGTTGCCGTGTTAGTCAAACCCCTTGT
>JADLHS010000007.1 GCA_020848635.1 Limisphaerales bacterium | reverse complement strand
TGTGTAATGCTACCCCGCCGGGCAAGACTCGCGAACTGGGTGTCAGATGTCGTCGCGCAGGTAGCAAATGATGGCAACCGCCGGACGGGAAAAGACGATCAACCTTGTTAGAATAACACCCAGCCGGCAGAACTTGACGTGTGGCTGAAGTTCGGCGAGGTTTCGACGATCTGGAAAAGCTGATTTTATGAATGCTCGTCGCTTTCCCGCCGCGGCCACTACTGCCGCGGCCCTCGCCATTGGGCTGTGCTTCGCAGTGACGGCTGGCGCACAAGCGCCTTCCAGTCCCAGCATCGCTTCCATCCCTCCAGCGAGTACGTCGGCGGTGGCCGTTGCCAACGGCACCGAGGACGTACTGAAACTCTCGCGTGCCAAGATCAATGACGATGTCACGGTTGCCTTCATCCAGAATAGCGAGCGTCGCTTCACCCTTACCGCGTCCGAAATCCTCTATCTCCGTCAGGAAGGCGTGTCCGACCGCGTCCTGACAGCGATGCTCAGCCAGCCATCACCAATCACCGCCACGCCAACGCCAGCGCCAGTGCCGAGCACCGCTACTGAAGCCAGCGCCCCGCAATACGTCACCCCGCCAGCTACGACCGCAGTCGTGGAAACCGGACCAGCCTCGACGGTTTATGTGGCGACGCCGCCAGCTTACTACTCGTTCTATGATCCGTGGCCATATTGGTCATCCTGTTACGCCTACCCTTCGCTTTCGTTCGGCTTCTCTTGGGGTTGGGGCTGGGGCTGGGGCAGTTGCAACTACGGGTACTGGGGTTACCCCTACTGCTACAATGGCTACTGGAATAACCAATGCCACAATAGCTATTATCCGCCGCCACCCAATGGAAATCCTCAACCACCAAACGGCAACCGGCCCCCACCGCCCAATGGCAATCCCCCACCGACGCGCGGGACTGCAGGCCAGCCTGGAACCTTGGCGTCGGGCGGAAGACAACCGGCAAACGTGAATCCAGCAAATTCCGCCAGTAGATCTAGTCGCAGCGAAACCAGATCGCCCAGCCCAACGCCAAACGGGAATCCCACAAGCTTTTGGAGTAACAACGGCAAGCAACCTGTCACTGCTCGTACCAGCGGAGGCCAGACCAGTATCGCTGCCGGTTCGACCAGTCGTTCGGAAAGTGGTGCAAATATCCGAACCTCGGTCGCCACTGCAAATCGCAGCGCGGGCCAACTCACAGGCAGCGGTCGCAGTGCGAACCAACGGCCAACCGCTCCCACAGTTGTGAACCAAAACGCTGCATCTGCTGCTCCCACCAGCCGCATCAGCGCCGCTCCACCCGCCACCTACATCAGCCGACCCAGCAACCCGTCCGCAACTCGTTATGGGTCGAGCCCGGCGGCGAGTTATCAGCGCCGCAGCAGCCCAAACTACAATTCCGGCGGGAGTGGGAGTCTCGGCAGCGTCAACCGTCCCAGCATGGGCGCTTCATATGGCAGCATGGGTAATGCGAGAGCCTTCCAAGGCGGAGGTGGATTTTCCGGCGGGGGCGCGTCTCACCTGTCTTCCGGTGGCGACTCTCGTGGTGGCGGCGGGGGCGGACGATCTCGCTGAAGGCAGGACTATTTCATTCCTCAAACAACGCCTGCGCGAATTGTCTCGCGTCGAAGGGCTGCAAATCGTCCGGTTGCTCGCCGAGGCCGATGAATTTGATGGGCAGGCCGAGCTCCTTCTGGATCGCCACCACCATGCCGCCTTTGCTCGTGCCGTCGAGCTTGGTCACGATCAGGCCGGTAAGCGGGACGGCTTTGTTGAATTCGCGCGCTTGGTTCAGCGCGTTCATGCCGGTGCTGCCGTCGAGCACGAGCAGGACTTCGTGCGGCGCGCCAGGCAATTGCTTGCCGATGACGCGATGCAGCTTGTGCAACTCCTGCATGAGGTTGTGCTTGGTGTGCAGGCGGCCCGCCGTGTCAATGAAGAGGTAATCCGCTTTGCGCGCCTGCGCGGCGGTGACAGCGTCGTGCGCCACGGACGCGGCGTCCGAACCATAAGCACTCGCGATGACTTCGACCTTGAGCCGTGTGCCCCAGAGTTTGAGCTGCTCGATGGCCGCGGCGCGGAAGGTGTCGCACGCAGCGAGCAGCACGGTTTTCTTTTGTGACTGGATGTAGTGCGCGAGTTTGGCGGAAGTGGTGGTTTTGCCTGTGCCGTTCACGCCGACGATGGAAACGACGGTCGGGCCGCTCGGAGCTTTGAGCAAATCCGCCTTGTTGTTCGAGAGGCTCTTCTCGATCTCTGCCCGCGCGATGGCGAGGTAATCCAAACCCGCTGTGCCTTGCGATTCGTAGGCGAGCTTCACGGCGGCTACGATCTGCGAGGTCATCGCCATGCCAAGGTCAGCCGCGATAAGTGCGTGCTCAATTTCGTCCAGCGATTCGGCGGTCAGCTTGGGTGAACGGGTGACGATGCGTTTGAGTTCGTGCGTGAGCTTGGCGTGCGTCTTGGCGAGGCCGGCTTTGAATTTAGCAAAGAGTCCCATGTTGGAAGTGCGAAACGCGGAATTACTCCGCCGCCGGCGCGGCGCGCTTCTCGTCCGCCGCTCTTTTGGCGGCGTAAAGTTTTTCAACGTGCGGGTAGTCCAACCTCACGGTGCCGATGAGCGGTTTGCCCTTGCTGAGGCCGTGGCAATCCGAGCCGCCGGTGACGAGCAGATTGTGTTTGCGAGCGATGGCCAGATAGTGCTCCGCCGTGGCGGGGGGGTGTTTCGTGTGAAAACATTCAATGCCGTCGAGGCCGGCATCCACGATCGCCGGAATCGTCTGGTCGCTGCGGTTCAATCCCGGATGCGCCATCACCGCCAGGCCGCCGGCTTGATGAATGAGTTCAATGGCATCCAGAGCGGACATCTTGGCCTTGGGCACCCAGGCGGGGCGGTTCTACTTCAGGAAACACTCGAACGCTTCATCCAGCGTGCGGCAATGCCCCCCCCGCACCAGCGCGCGAGCAACGTGCGGACGACCGGGTGAGCGGCAGTTTGCCAGCGCGAAGACATCGGCCACCTTGAGCGGTACGCCCAGGGCGTTGATGCACGCAACCATATCGCGGATGCGTTCCTGCCGGACTTTTTGAAACTTCGCGATCTCGGTGAGCAGCTTGGGATTCTGCGGATCCACGAAGTAAGCCAGAATGTGCAGTTCGTTGCCGCCATGTTCCGCCGTCAATTCCGCGCCGACAATGAACTCAATGCCGACCGCCGCGCACGCCGTCGCCATCCGCTCGCAACCTTCAACCGTGTCGTGGTCGGTCAAAGCCAGCGCCTGGTGACCAAGGCGCGCACCATGCCCCACAATTTCTTCAGGCGTGAACGTGCCGTCGGAAAACAACGAATGAAGATGGAGGTCGGCGAACATCGTTGACTAAAAATGCAAAATCAAAAAGCGGCGACCGCCGCCAGCCTCAGACTAGTTGGCTTTTTGCGTTTTGAATTTTTCATTTCACAATCCGCGCCGGCCGCAGCAACTCGCCTTTAACCTTGTCGAGGATGCCGTTCACGAACTTGCCGCTGTCGGGCGTGGAAAACTTTTTGGCAATGTCCACCGCCTCATTGATGCTGACCACCGGAGGAATATCTTCGCGATGGAGCATTTCGTAAATGGCAAGCCGCAGGATGTTGCGATCCACCGCGGCGATGCGGTTCAGTTCCCAGTTCTTGACGTGTTTCATCATGCAGGCATCGGCCTCCTCGCGATGTTGGATGGCCCCCCGGATCAAGGGCTCGGCGAACAGGCGGGTCTCCGCTTCCGCCGCGGACGGCGGAGGCAATTCAACCGGTTGGCCCCAATTGGCCGGCCCCTTGTCCTCGGCGATCGCCGCGGCGCGTTGGGATTCCCAGAATTCATTGAGCGCCTGCTCGATGTCCCCGGGAGGATTAAGATCATGCTGAAACAAGAACTGAACGGCGCGTTCGCGCGCCTCGCGGCGTTTTCCCATATTCACCAGCATGATGCCGGAGAAACCACGCCGGCGAAATGAAAAACTTGCGTCCCGGAAGAACGGCGTTGAAAAAGCCCCTGCGGGCCACTAGCTTCCGCGCCGACATGCTGGAGAATCGAGACCACGGGCGCGGCGATCCGCCGGCGGCACGCCCACCGCGCCTTTCGCTAACGAATACACTCCTGGTCGTGAACGGGGTTGTCTTTCTGGTGCAGATGTATGTGAAGGTGAAACGCCCCACGTTTCCCATGGACCACTACCTGGGATTGAGTCTGGACGGATTGCGCCACGGCTATCTCTGGCAGTTGCTGAGCTTCCAGTTCTTGCATGGCGGAATCTTCCATCTACTGATCAACTCTTGGGGCATTTATGTCTTTGGTCCGCCGGTGGAACACGCCGTGGGACGCAGGCGCTTCCTGTGGCTGTATCTTCTGAGCGGACTCTTCGGCGGCGCGGTTCACGTCGTGGGCGGGCTCGCTTTCCCCAGCCATTTCGGCACCATTATGACCGGCCACGCGACCGCGTACATCCCGGTCGTTGGCGCGTCAGCCGGCCTGTGTGGGTTGATCGGTGCCTTTGCCACGTTGTTTCCCCAAGCCGAGTTGCGGCTGCTCCTGCCGCCCGTCACGGTTACCGCCCGCGTCCTCCTGGGTGTTAGCGCAGGGGTCGGCTTGCTGGGTGTGTTCCTCGCGGGCGACAATGTCGCGCACGGCGCCCACTTGGGAGGCATGGTGATGGGCCTTCTCTTCGTGCGCTTCACGGCAATTTCCCACCCGCAACTTCGGGATGCGGGGAAATGAAACCCGGCGAGCGAATCAACCAGCGGGCAAATGCAGTGGCAAAAATGTCCGTTGAAAAACAACCGTTCGCCCACTAGCTTCACCCCGCAATGTTGGAAAATCGCGACTACATGCGCAACGAACCCTCTGATGGAACTCCATTAAGGTTTCAGTGGTCCGCCAGCGTCGTGCTCATGATCGTGCTGGTCATCACCTTCGCGCTCCAGTCTATCAATGAGGTGTATGGCAAGCCAGGGATCGAGGATTGGCTGGCGTTAACACCCGCAGCTTTGGCGCGCGGGTATGTCTGGCAGTTGCTAACTTTTCAATTCCTCCACGCTGGCCTCTGGCATCTCCTTGGCAATCTGATGGGGCTTTGGTTCTTCGGCCGGTTGGTTGAGAATATTCTGGGGACGAAACGGTTCCTGGTGGCTTACTTTGCTTGCGGGTTCGTTGGCGGCCTGTTGCAAGCCATATTGATGGTTTCGTTTTCGGACCATTTTGGGGCGTTCGTCCTTGGCGCGTCAGCGGGCGTGATGGGCATTTTCGCCATTTTCGCCCGACTGCAGTCCGATTCCGAGATTCGGCTCAATTTCATCCTCCCGATTCGCGCGGGTATTTTGTTATGGATCACCGCCGGCATATCGCTCTTCTTTACCCTTGTTCCATCTTCCCGGGGTGGCGGCACCGCGCATGCCGCGCACTTGGGCGGCATCCTGGCCGGTTTGGCCTGGGTAAAACTTGGCTGGCATCATGACTACATGGTCTTGCCGTGGGAAAACCTTTTGGCACGGTTTCGCTCGTGGCGACCCCATCAAGCCCAACAGCGCCAGCCGGAACCGGTGCGGGCAACATCGGCACGGAGCGGCCCCTGGCGAACCGGCACCCTAAAGGAGGAACCAGGCTTGGCCCCCGAGGAATTCATAAGCCGCGAGGTGGACCCGATCCTGGACAAGATTTCCGCGCACGGAATTCAAAGCCTGACGGAACGAGAGCGAAAAACGCTTGCCGACGCCCAGAAGAAAATGGCGAGACGTTGACCGCCTTCGGGTTGGCGGTAGCTTGACCACTTTGGCCGCGCCTTTTTGAGTCGCGACCGCTGACCGTCACTTCCGATGGCAGCAGTTAGAAATTCCTGAGTCCGACCATCTGCTGCGCTTCAACATCCCAGACTTTCAAACGCAGGCAGCGGATAATTTCCACCGGCCGGAGCGACGTGGTCTTGGGCGTCTTCAACTCGGGTATTCGGGTAAATACCTCTGGCAAGCGGTAGAACGGACTGCGCGCATTTAAGTGATGAATGTGATGATAACCAATGTTGGCGGTGATCCAGGCCCAAAATGGACCTGTTTTCAAATAGCTCGATGATTCCAGCGCGGCTTTCTCGTACGCCCAGCCAGCCCGGTCGTAAAAGGAGACGCCCGGAAAGTTGTGCTGGGCGTAAAATAAATAGGTGCCAATCGCGCAGGCGATAAAGTGCGGAATCACCTGCGTCAACAAGAGCGCCGACCAGCCAAAGAAATAAGTGAGCGTCATAGCAATCAGAATATGCACCAGGAACGCGATCAGGCAGTCAAAGTGCTCCCGCGGATTGTTGAAAAATGGATACAGACACATCCCATAAAGAAATGCGAACAAATAACCGAATAATATGGTTAACGGATGCCGCATAAACAGGTACTTGAACCGGATGGTCTTCGATGACTTCAAATACTCGGCGCGGGTCATGATGGGAAAGGACCCGATATGGGCACTCCGCAATTTGGAATTGTGTTTATGATGGTAGTTGTGCGAACTGCGCCAGATACTGCTCGGGCTGAGGGCCAGGATGCCAAAGATACGCATCAAACCCTCGGCGAGGCGGGACTGGGACAAGATTGCATGATGCTGCTGATCGTGATAAATCACAAACAGCCGCAGGATCAGCAATCCGGTGAAGAGACTGCAGACGATCTTGCCCGCCAGATGGAAGTTCCAAAGCGTCCCCGCCACGGAAGCCGCCAGCAGCAAAGCCGTGGAAAGCACATGCCACCAACTCCGGGCGGTGGAATCCACCGCAAAGGGCTTGGTCGCCAGGATAAGTTCTTTGCCGGTTCTCATTTGGTTCAACTGGTTTAACGATAGCTCCGCAACCCCAAAGGGACAAGCCGCAACTCACATTTTATTGGCCGTGGGGGATGAATGTCCGAAGTCCATCAATTGCCCGGCTCGCGGGTGGAGTGACTAAATGGCTGGGCCGGACGACTCCCAAGAACCAACACCAGCCGTAATCCTTCGAGCGTCAAATCCGGTGCCACGGCCAAAATCTCGGGCAGCTTCGCTGCGATCAATTTCGCATAACCACCCGTAGCGATGACAGGTAGCCGGCGCACTCGCAGCTCGCGTTTGAGTTCGGCGATCAATCCGCGCACGAGCCCACGATAGCCATGCACCGCCCCCACGAGCATTGCCTCCTCGGTACTCCGGCCAATGGCGCGTTTGAATTCCCGGATGCGGATTCGCGGCAGCAAGGCGGTCTTCTCGTGCAGATAATCCGTCATCGCCGCCAAACCTGGCGCGATGACGCCGCCCACGTAATCACCCTTGGCATTCACAACGTCGAGCGTCACGGCCGTGCCGAAATCCAACACGACCACCGGCGCCCCGAAGCGATGCCGCGCTGCCACCGCATTGGCCAGCCGGTCGGGCCCAATCGTTTTCGGTTTCGGATAATCAATACCCAAGCCTCGCAAGGATTTGGGCGTGAGTTCAAGGCTCGACCGATGCCACAGGGCGCGCACTACCTGGCGCACGCGGGGCGTGGCGCGCGGCACCACACTGCAAATGGCCACATCGGCCACCCGCGCCCGCCCGACAAAGCGCGCAAGTGGCATCGGTGCCGCTCCGGAAAACCACGCCGCCGTTGGAATGTCCGTGTGCCGCGTCACGCGCCGCTCGTTGGCGAGGCCGATGTGCGTGTTTGTATTACCAATGTCGAAGAGCAGAATCATGTCGCAATTCACAATGAAAAATTAAAAATGCAAAATCGGGAAAAGAATGCCGCCAGTGGCTTTTACATCCTTCATTTCTCCAACGTCACGTCGCCGCCGATGATGCGCTCCAAGCGGCCATGTTCCGTCCGCAACCGCAGCGCGCCGTCATCGTCGAGCGATTCCGCCCGTCCGCGCAATTTGCGCCCACCTTGATTGATGCCCACCCGCTGGCCGATGGTCGTGCAATGTTCCTCCCACTCGTCCGCCACGTCCGCAAACTTACCGGCGTTAATCCGCGCGTAATCGGCGTCCAGTTCGCGCAGAATCGCTGTCGCGAGTTCCGCCCGCACCACCGGCTGGCCAAGTTCGATCCGCAACGAAGTCGCGACCTTGCGCAGCTCGACCGGAAACTCATTCGCCGTCAGGTTTACATCCACCCCGACGCCAAGCGTAATGTGTTTGACGCGATCCAGCTCCGCGCTGAGTTCCGTCAGGATCCCAACGACTTTCTTCCCGTGTAATAAGATGTCATTGGGCCATTTGATCTCCGGGCGCAGACCGGTTTGTTGATAAATTGCCCGCCGCAACGCCGTCGCGGCGGCCACGGTGAGTTGCGTGGTTTCCTGCGGTCGCAAATTCGGCCGGAGCAACACTGAAAACCACAAGCCTTTGCGCGGAGGCGAAGTCCACACCCGCCCCAGCCGGCCCCGGCCTTTGGTTTGCGACTCCGCAAAAACCACCACCCCTTCCTTCACGCCGTCGCGCGCCAGCTTTTCGACGACGTCATTGGTGGAAGTCGTCTGCTCAAAGACGCGGATGTCGCGCCCAACGACCTTGGTTTTGCCCAGGTGGGCGAGCAAATCGTCGGCATGCAAAACATCCGGCGCACTGACGAGGCGGTAGCCCAGAACGGGACTGGCCTCGATCTCATAGCCCAGTTTGCGCAACTCCTCAATCCGCGCCCAAATCGCCGCACGCGTTACGCCCAGCCGTTGCGAAAGCTCCGCACCGGACACGCCACCATTCTCCACATTGCGGAGGGCGATCAGGATTTGCGTGTCGGTCGTCACGGTGGGTGATGGTAGATACGGTACACTGCGCCGTCCAGCGTGCTGTAGCGCGGGTTCATGCTTGAATGTCGTCGGGTTTCTCTGCACCCTCAGAACGTGCATTCACCATCCCCAGCACCGAATCAGACCATGCCGGTGACTCTGGAAAAGTAACATTATGAAATCCCGCAACCTCTTCCTCATTGCAGCCATCTCGCTGGTTCTACCCATGAAGGCCAAAGCTCAATCCACCAACGCCGTCCTGACCGCCGACCAAGTGAGCTGGAAAGTCACACAAGCAGGCGACATGCATTATCTCGCCTACCGGCCAAAGGATTATCCCGGCACCAATGGCCAGCGCTGGCCACTGATCCTTTTTCTCCACGGCGCAGGCGAGCGCGGCACCGACATCCAGCTCGCCGCCGTCCACGGCCCCTTGAAGCGGGTGAAGCAAGGCGAGGACTTTCCATTTATCATTGTCGCCCCGCAGTGCGCCACCGGCGCGCTCTGGGAAAACGAGCCTTTGCTCCAGTTGCTCAATCATGTGGAGCAGAAATTCGCCGTGGACACGAATCGTGTTTATCTTACCGGCATCAGCATGGGCGGTTACGGCACCTGGCGGCTCGGCCTGCAATACCCAGAGCGATTCGCGGCCATTGTGCCGATTTGCGGCGGTGGCAACATGATTGATGTCATCCTCGGCACCTGGGACAAAGGCGCAACTTTGAAGCGCCTGCCCATCTGGGCGTTTCACGGCGCCAAGGACAGCGTCGTGCCGGTGGAGGAATCCGAGCGCCTAGTAAACCAGCTCAAGAAACTTGGAGTGGAGCAAGTGAAGTTGACCATCTATCCCGAAGCCGACCACGATTCCTGGACGGAGTCCTACAAGAACCCGGAACTTTACGAGTGGTTATTGAAGCAGTCGCGGTAGGGCCAGCAGTTTGGATTGATACGGGGTTGGGGTCAACGCGTCAGAGCCTGCGACCGTCCATGGAAAACGTCCGGCTACGAATTCACTCCAACCCGCTGGCCTTGCGGGCCCGCTGCAAAACCTCCCGTGCCTTCGCCCGCGCCTTGGCTGCTCCATCCCGCAAGACCCCGTTGACGTAATCCATGTTCGCCACCAGCTCCGCCCGTTTCGCCCGCGCTTCGGCGAAGTAATTCCAATAGTTCTCGAAGAGCGCCTTCTTCAAATCGCCGTAGCCAAGGCCACCAGCGCGAAGCCGATCCTCAAAATTCTTCGCCACTTCGGGCGCCGCGACCAGCTTAAGGAGTTGGATGGCGAGGTTTTGATCCGCATCCGGCTTTGGCTCGACAGGTGCGCGGCTGTCCATCTTGAGCGCCATGACCTTTTTGCGCAGCGCCCTTTCGTCGCCGAAAATCTCGATCGTGTTGCCGTAGCTCTTGCTCATCTTCTCGCCGTCCACCCCCGGCACTTTGGCGGTGTCAGCGCGAATCTGCGGCTCGGGAATCACAAACGTCTGGCCGTATTGCTCGTTGAATTTGATCGCGATGTCGCGCGTGACTTCAACGTGTTGCTTCTGATCCTGACCGACCGGAACGATGTTCGAGTCGTAAATCAAGATGTCCGCCGCCATCAGCACCGGGTAGGCGAACAAGCCGTGGCTGGGCGTGAGACCTTTGTCCACTTTGTCCTTGTAGCTGTGGCAGCGTTGGAGCAAGCCCATCGGCGTGAGAGTGGAGAGAATCCAAGATAGCTCCGTGACTTCGGGCACATCCGACTGCTTGAAGAACACCGACCGCTTCGGGTCCAGGCCGCACGCGAGAAAATCCAGCGCCACGTCGAGCGTATTCTTGCGCCGCTCGACGGGATCGAACAGCGACGTCATCGAGTGATAATCCGCGATAAAGTAAAACGCCTCGCCCTTTTCCTGAAGGTCGATGGCGGGCCGCATCATCCCGAAATAATTTCCGAGATGCAGGGCGCCCGAAGGCTGGATGCCAGACAAAATTCGCATGGGTACAGGATAAAAAAGTGCCCGCGAATTGCACGAATTTTCCCGAATTCAAATCAGGGTTAGTGTCCCTCCTGCTATTAGTGTCTCGCCAAAGCGCCAGCCTTCACTTCCCACCGCTGCAGCTCCCGCCCCAATTCCCGCGGCCAGTTTTCTTCCGTGCAGGTCATGAAGACCTGGCCGCTGGTCTCGCGGGCGCGTTCCAGCAACGGCAGCAGACCGCTGCGGCGTTTCGCGTCCAGTTCGCCCATCACATCGTCAATAAGCAGCACCGGGGCGCTGCCGTGGAGGCCCGTGAGATATTCGGCCTGCGCCATTTTCAGAGCAATGGCCAACGTCCGCTTCTGGCCTTCGCTGCCGAACTGGGCGGCGGACTTTTCGTTAAACAACAATTGCAGGTCGTCGCGGTGCGGACCGATGAGCGTGGTCCGATACCGGCGTTCGCGGTCACGCACCTGGGCCAGTTCCACCGCAAAATCGTCCTTCACGCCTGGCTCATACGCGATCCGCAATTCCTCGGCGTCGTGGGAAATTCGCCGATAGGCCAGCCGCGCGAGGGGCGAAAGCTTGGGGATCAATTCGCGCCGCTGCCGGATGAGTTCGTTGCCCAGCTTCACGAGTTCCGCGGAAAAACTGTCGAGCGACGCGGGGTTGGGGGCGGCTTGCTTGAGCAGGGCGTTGCGGGAGCGGACACAGTGCATGTAGCGCTGGAGCAACGCGAGATAGCCCGGCTGGGTTTGCGAGAGCAGCAGATCGAGAAAGCGCCGGCGCGTGCGGCTGGGGCCTTTGACTAGTTGCAAATCTTCCGTGCAAAAAACCACGGTGCGCAGCGTGCCAAGGTAATCCCCAATTCTTTTAACGGGCTGGCCATCGAGGGTCAGATTTCGCTCTCGCGCCGACCAATACATTTTGATCGCGTGTTCCGCCGCCCCCACCACTTTACCTCCGACGAAGTAACCCTTTTGCGCGTGCCGGATCATCTGCGCGCTGCCCACCCCGCGAAAGGAGCGGAGCGTGGCCATCAGGTAAATGGCTTCGAGGATGTTCGTCTTGCCCTGCGCGTTGTCACCGAGCAGGAGGTGGAAGCCGGGCGCAAAATCGGCGTCCAACCGCAGGTAATTGCGGAAGTCGCGGAGCCGGAGATGCGCCAGATGCACGGGACAAGGATGTGGCGCAGCGCGGTTGCTCGCGAGATTTTTTCGCATCGGCAACACAAAAGGAGGGCCGCTTCTACAAATTGCAACCGCCTGTTTATCCGGAGTCTGGTTTAAGTGCAGTGCGGGAGTGACGTTGACCAACCGCCGTGCATTGCGATGCGATGCGCCTGAAACTTCGCGGCCAGCCGCACTCTGGCAAAGTGCAACTCAGGCCGATACTTGGCCGTTTGTCGGATGGACATTCTGAAGATCACCGCTAATCTTCCTCCGGTCGCCTGCCCTTCACAGGGAGTGAGACATTTCTCACTCATCCGGGGGGCAAGCGATCGAAGAATACAATAATAAACCAATAACAAACCATGAAGACCATCAAGCTCCTCGCCCTGACCATCTGCGCCGCCGCCCTCGTGGCCGGTTGCGCCTCCAAGAAGTGTTGCGCCACCGGGAATGCCACCGCCGCCTGCGGCATGAAATGCTGCACGGATAGCAAAGCTTCTTGCGCCACCTGCCCCACCTGCAGCGCCAAGAAGTAAGCAGCGCCCAACTCATCACCCCGGCCAAAGGTTTTACCTCTGGCCGTTTTTGTTTTTGAAAACGCGGCGCATCCAACCTGCCCCGCGAACTGCCGCTTGACGTCAGCGGGCATTCAGTTTGACTTTGCCGATTTTTCGCCAAGCCTTTAGCCCACTATGGAATGGATTACCTCACCGGAAATCTGGATCAGCCTGTTTACGCTGACCGTGCTCGAAATCATTCTGGGCATTGACAACATCGTCTTCATCTCGATCCTCGCGGGCAAGCTCCCCAAGGACCAGCAGGCCAAAGCCCGGCAAACCGGACTCAGCCTGGCGCTGATCACGCGCATCCTGCTCCTATGCGGCCTGGCCTTCATGGTCAAACTGACCAAACCTCTGTTTGCGATTCCGACCTTCGGCTTGCTCGACCACGCGCATCCTGTGTCGGGCCGCGACCTCATTCTCATCTTTGGCGGCTTGTTTCTGCTCTGGAAAAGCACCCATGAAATCCACGACAAGCTCGAAGGCGAAGACGGTGAGGTCACCAGTCGCGTGGCACCCAGGTTCGCCGCCGTGATCGTGCAGATTCTGCTGCTCGACATTGTCTTCTCCCTGGATTCGGTCATCACCGCCGTTGGCATGGCCAAGCATCTGGGCGTGATGATTGCGGCTGTGATTATCGCCCTGGTGTTCATGTTGTTCTTCGCCGGCAAGATCAGCGATTTCATCCACCAACATCCGTCGCTAAAAATGCTCGCGTTAAGCTTCCTGCTTTTGATCGGCTGCGCGCTCGTCGCGGAAGGTTTCCACAAGGAAATCCCCAAGGGTTACATCTACTTTGCGATGGCGTTCTCGGTGGGCGTGGAAAGCCTGAACATCCGGACGCGGACGAAGAAAAAGCCCGCGCCGGTGGAGATGCGCCAGCCGTATCGGTAGGTCGCCATGAAACTGCGATTGCTCCGAAGCGTGCTTGGTTCCGCCAGGTTGGTTTGGATGGTTTCCATTTTTGGCGTTTTCATGAACTGGGCAGTTGCCGAACAGGCTTTGGAGGGTCTGGGGGCCCAACCCATCGGCTATGATCGGATGCTCGACTACTGGCTCCGTATGGCTGCGGGCGCATTCACACTAATCGGTTGTTGGTTTCTGGCCCTGGCAATCTGGCCGATCAAGTTCCGCGTCGCGATTCCGTGGTTTGGCATTTTCATGCTGCTGGAGGGGGTAATTCTGTTCGCACATGGGTTGAGGCTCGGCCTTCCGCCGTTGCCATTTTACGCCGACTGTGCTGCGTGCCTGCTTCTTGGTGGGGCCATCATTGGATTGTCGAAACAGGCACGAGCCAATGAGCCGACCAATCCTAAATCGCCAGCAACAGCTTCTTGATCTCCTTTAACCGTGCCTTGCTCTCCTTCTTCGTCAGGCGCGGAAACTTGCCACCGAGCGTGATGAAATCATTGTTCCGCGTGAGCATGATCTTGTCCTCCTTCACTTCGACCACAGTCACGTTCTTTTCGCTGGCAAGAATTTTCAGTTCGCCCACCGCCAGCAACAATTCCACCGCCGGCGGCACCGGACCAAATCGGTCGCGCAACTCTTTCTGCAACAATTCCAACGCGGCCTTGTCCGTGGCCTGCGCGAGCTTGCGGTAAATCTCGATCCGATGCTGCGATTCCGGGGCGTAGTTCGCCGGCAGGTGGATCCCCTCGCCGAGGAAATCCAACGCAACGCGCACGTCCACCCGCGGTTTCACCCGCTCGCCCTTGAGCGAACCGACGCTCTGCTTGAGCAGCTGGCAGTAAAGTTCAAAGCCCACCGCCGTGATATGCCCGCTCTGTTCCGCGCCGAGCAAATTGCCCGCCCCGCGGATTTCCAGATCGCGCATCGCGATTTTGAAACCACTGCCGAGCGTGGCGTACTGCTTCATGGCACTGATGCGTTTCCGCACGTCGGTGAGCAAGCGGGCGTGGCGCGGGAGCAATAGATACGCATAGGCCTGATGCTTGTAGCGGCCCACGCGACCGCGCAATTGGTAAAGGTCGCTCAGCCCGAAGCGGTCGGCCCGGTCAATGATGATGGTGTTCGCATTCGGGATATCGAGCCCGCTCTCGATGATCGTCGTGGAGAGCAACACGTCCGCCTCGCCGTTGACGAACTTGGTCATCACCTCCTCCAGATCGTCCGCGTTCATCTGGCCGTGGCCGACCACGATCCGGGCGTCCGGCAGCAGCGATTGCAGCTTTTGCTGCATCGTATGAATCGTCGTCACGCGATTGTGCAGAAAAAAAGTCTGCCCGCCGCGATTCATCTCGCGCTGGATGGCGTCGCGGATGATACGCTCGTCGTATTCGGTCACGATGGTTTCGACGGGCAGCCGGTCGTGCGGCGGCGTCTGAATGGTGCTCATGTCGCGCGCACCGGTGAGGGCGAGATAGAGCGTCCGCGGGATCGGCGTGGCGCTCAAGGTCAGCACATCCACCATTGTCCGCAGACGTTTGAACGTCTCCTTGTGCAGGACGCCAAAGCGCTGCTCCTCGTCAATCACCACCAGCCCGAGGTCTTTGAACGCAATGTCCGACTGCACCAGCCGATGCGTGCCGATGACGATGTCCACTGCGCCGGCGGCCAGGTCGCGCACCACCTGATCCTGCTGCTTGCGGGTGCGGTAACGCGAGAGCAGTTCGATGCGAATCGGATAATCCGCCATGCGCTCGCGGAAATTATTGAAGTGTTGCTGCGCCAGCACGGTGGTCGGCACGAGGATCGCCACCTGGCGTCCACCCATCACCCCTTTGAACGCCGCGCGGATGGCAACCTCCGTCTTGCCGAAGCCCACGTCGCCGCAAATCAGGCGATCCATCGGTTTCGGCTTTTCCATGTCGGCCTTGGTTTCGACGATGGCCTTGAATTGATCGGGCGTTTCCTCAAAAACGAACGCCCCCTCAAACTCGCGCTGCCACGGCACGTCCGGCGGAAACGCATGCCCGGCCTGCGATTCGCGCGCCGCCTGGATCCGCAATAGTTCCGCCGCGACATCGCGCACGGCGCGCTCGGCGTGTTCCTTCGCCTTGATCCAACGCGTGCCCCCCAGGGCATTAAGCGGCGGGCGAACTTTGCCCACGCCGACGTATTTGCTGACCAAATGCGCCTCCGTGACCGGAACGTAGAGTTTGGGCGCTTCGTTCCCGGGATCGCTGGGCGCGTACTCAATGACCAGGCATTCCGTTGCCGGCTGAGAGTTGATGGGCGCGGGCGTCACGCCCCGCGTTCCGCTGCCCGCGGGGAGCTGCTTCAACCCCAGATAACGCCCGATGCCATGCTGCAAATGCACGACGTAGTCACCGTCCTCCAGGTCCGCAAAATCAATATCCAGCGCGGAGCGGGTGGCCTGGGCGTGGGCCGACTTCAGCCGGCGCGGTCGCTGGACCTTGTACCGGCCGAAAATTTCCGCATCCGTGACGACAACCAGTTTCGCCTCGTCGCACATGAAACCGCGGGCGAGCGGGCCGATTTGAATGGTGGGCGCATCGCCCTGCGAGGTCCGGTCCTGGCCGCGGGTCGGTCCAGCCTCAGCCAGACCCAGTTCGCTCCAGATTTCTTCAAACCGTTGGCGCTCGCCGTCGTTATTGCAGAAGATGTGGACGCTGTAACCCTGCCGCAGCCAGCGATGAAGCTGGGCAAAGAACTCGCGCCGCTGCGCCTCGGCGATTTGCGGCTCGGGCGCGCGGTCAGCCAGCGGACGAAACGCTTCGAGGGAGGTGAACAGGGCAGCGCCAATCTCCAATCCGGCGCGTGGGTCCATCGTTAACGAGATTCGCGCCGGGTCGGAGACCGGCACTCCACTGGCATCACTCTCGCCCAACTCAAGCCTTGTAATTCCACGCCGGTCGAGTTCAGCGAGAAGATTCGGCCAGGCGATGAAGAACGGATCCGCCGCCGGAACTTGCGCGGCGTAATCGTCGGCCTGGGCGGCGCTTTGCTCCGGTTCGCAGAGCAGGAAGATGGTTTCGCGCGGAACGTAATCCAGCAGCGTGGCAAGCCCGCCTTGCATTCGGGGAGCGACGCCTTCCACCGTGCCCTCCATCCCCGGAATCGTTTGGGACGCGGTGGCAGGTGTCCCTATCACCCGCTTCAAAAGCCCCAACTCCCCGGCGGGTGGCAGAGTGATGGTGGGGATTTCTTCGCGCGAAATTTGCGTTAAGGGATCAAACTCGCGCAGCGACTCCAGTTCGTCGCCAAAGAACTCCAGCCGCACCGGCCACGGACTCGTGGGCGGAAACACATCGAGAATGCCCCCGCGCAAGGCGATCTCGCCCTTCTGGGTGACCTGCGCCTCCGGCTCGTAACCCTGGGCCTCGAGCCATTCGACGAGGTCGAGCGGATTGGAATGATCGCCACGAGCGAGCCGACGGGTGCTTGCCCGCAACAGTCCCGGAGGAAATGTTTTTTGCAGCAGCGCCGTAACCCTCGTAACCACCAATCGGGGGCCGGAAGCCTCCAGTCCGGAGTCCGAAGCCAGCGCGACCAGGGTTTCCAAACGTTCGCTGATGACATCGGCATGCGGCAGTTTGCCCTCGTGCGGCAGGTTTTCCCAAGCCGGGTAAAACAGCAGTCGTGGGGCGCGGGGCGCGGGGCACAGGCGGGAATCGGCGTTCGCCTCGCGACGGAGCACGACCCAGGTTTCGAGGTCTTGCTGAAAGCTTTCCTGCGTTTTGAGATTGTCCGTGACCACGACAATGGGCCGTTGGGGGAAAAGGTGATGCAGCAAGGCCGCGAAGAAGGGTTGGGCCGCGGTGGTCACGCCGGCATAAGCCAATGCGCCGCCCGCCTCCAGGCGCCGGACGAGGGCATGCACGGCGGGAGTTTGGGCAACTCGGTCGAACAACGGGCTTGCCGCCGAGGCGTGAGAATCCTGCGCCAAGCAAATGCAAGGTTGCAGGCAGGGCCGGAAGCGTCAAGCCCGGCGGCGTTGCGGCACCAGCGGGCGGCAAACCCCGCAAGTTCTCAAATCCCCGTCTTGCTGCTGGCGGCGATGGTCTCGGAAAACAAACCTAGCACTTGCGCCCGCGACAGCGCGCCCACCAGACGATTTTCGGTCAGCGTGCTGACCACCGGAATGTTCTGCTGCTCGCTCACCAGTGCCAGCGGCAGCACATCCACCAATCGTTGATTGGGCGTCGCACACCGCGGCGGCGGGCGCATCACATCGTAGGCAATGACCACGCTCAGCTCGGCGCCCGCGCCCAGATGTTCCTTCAGATCGTGCAACGCCACGATGCCCAGCAGCCGGTTCTCCGCGTCCACCACCGGCAGAAAATTATTTGCGTTGGTCAGAAACCGGGCGGCAATTTCGCGCAGGGGCGCGTTTTCGCGCACGGGCGGCACCGGGGCGAGCATCACATCCCCGACCTTCTGCGCCGTGGCCGCGCCAAAGCGGGTCGTTTCCTCGCCGTCCACCAACCCCTTCGCGCGCAGGGGTTCGGTGTAAATGGAGTCTTTTTCCAACCGGCCGGCGATGACGATGGCCATCACGCAGCCCAACATCAGCGGCGGCATCAGCGAGTAATCCAGGGAAATCTCGAACACCATGATCATCGCCAGAAACGGCGACCGCGTGGTGGCGGCCAGGACGCTGCCCATGCCGACCAGCGCGAACGCACTGGTCGGCAATTCCTGCGCAATCCCCAAAAGGTGCAGCGTCGCGCCGAACAAGCCGCCGAGGCTGGCCCCAAGAAAAAGTGTGGGGGTGAACACCCCGCCCACGGCACCCGAACCGACCGTGAACACGGTGGCCAGCAGCTTGGCAAGAAACAGCCCCCCCAGCATCATCAGCGGCAAATCATCCCGCAGAATGCGATTCGTCACCACATAGCCGTTGCCCCAGACCCCAGGAAACTCGATGGCGATCAAGCCCACCACCAGCCCGCCCAAGGCCATCTTCACATAGATGGGCTGGCGCAGCTGATCAAAATGACCTTTCACCTGGCGGATCATCTTGAGAAAACTGGCCCCCAAGACTCCGCACCCCACACCGAGCAGTAAGAACCACGGCAACTGGAACACACTCGTAAACTCGAACGGCGGCACGACATACCAGGGTTTGATGCCAAAGAAACTCCGCGAAACCATCGCCGCGATCACGGAGGAGAAAACCAGCGGCGCGAACAGATTCATCGAGACATTGCCGAGCACAATCAGGGATGCGAAAACCGCACCCGCAATCGGCGCATTGTAGGCCGCGGAAATGCCCGACGCCGCACCACAGCCGACCAGCAAGCGCAGTCGGTAGGGCGGCCAGTGAGCCCATTGGCCGAGTTTGGAAGCCAGCATGGCGGCAAGTTGGGTGATGCCGCCTTCGCGACCGATGGACGCACCCGTACCAATACTCACCAGCGAGGATACCGCATTAACCAGCCCGCTCCGCAACGGAAGCTTCCCATCGCCAGCCACCACGACCTCCAAAATGTTCGTCGAGCCCTGCCGGCCGACGATCCGCAGGCCCCAATGCAACACGAAACCCGCAACCAAACCGCCCACCGTCGGAATCAACACGCGCTCCCACCCCGCCATCATTTCGGCGACTTCAACCGGATCGCCCGGCTGGCGCAGAAAGAAGAATTTGACCGCTTCGATGGCATGGAAGAAAACGAGGTTTACCAAGCCGCCCAGCACCCCGACGACCCCAGCGAGCACGAGATGCAAGGCCTCCTCGCGCGGGGCAAACTTCTCGCGCAATTGCAGCGCCCGCCGCCAATGCTGACGGAGATAACTACGCGCCCGCAG
>JADLHS010000666.1 GCA_020848635.1 Limisphaerales bacterium | reverse complement strand
GCCCCCTCGGCGCGTCGTGGATGCGCGGCGCGGCTGCAGCCGGCTGGCCGTAGGCGATGGCGATAAACCACCCGCACCCGTTGACGCCCCTGGGCTCGGTGCTGAAGTCGTTGACCTGCCGGCCAATGGCGTGCGGCTCGACGCCTCGGGCGCACTCGTCGGCCCTGGCGCACGGCACGGTGCGGGTGTCCGGGCAGCGGGCGGCGTTCGGGGTCAGGGGGATGCGGCGGCGGATCATGCCGCATCCCTCGCCACAGCCGCCCAAGCCTCAACGCTTCCTTCGGCCGTCCACTCGTAGCCCGACCACTGACACGCCTGTTGCAGTTTCAGCCCGACAGCCACCGGCCACACTGCGCGCCACTGATCCCGGTCCAGCCTGTAGAACAGCACCGGAATGCAAACGTTTGATTTTCCATCGGACGCGCCGGCATGCGGGGTAGTGGCCTGCGCGCACGTTTGACGCCACCAGCCCGCGATTTCGGCCCTTGTTGCGGCTTTGTGGCGCTTGACCTCAACGGACCAGCCAGGAACGCCGGTCAGGTCGGAGTCGTTGGCGTGGTTCCTGACGCGCCGCTGAACATCCCAGCCGGTCAGGTCGCGGATGATGCCGGCGACCTCGCGCTCACCCTGCTGCCCCTTGGTGCGCTGCATGCTGCTCACAGCATCGCCCCCAGGTGGAACACGCTGGCCGGCGCGCGCAGCTTGAACGGCAGCGGCGCAGACGGGTGAGCATGCCGGCGGATCGGCTGGTCGGCCACGTCCGGCACGCCATCCTCATCGGCGATCTTGCGGGCCAGGCGCTCCTTCTGGCGCAGGTTGCGCCCCCGCTGGGCCTGCAGTTCGCGCTCGCGGCTCTGGCGCCGCAGTTGGTCCAGCGCCGCCGGCAGATCGGCTGGCGAGAACCAGCGGGCCGTGCCGCCCAGCCGGGTCAGGTGCGCCGCACCATCGTTGCGTGCGGCGGCCAGGGCCTTGTAGGTGTGCGTCCGGGTCCAGCCGCACAGCTTGGCCAGCTCGGCGCTTGTCCGGCCTGGGTGGGCTTCGACCATGGCTGCCACGCGCAGGGCGGTGGGGGAGCCTGGTGCGACTTCAGCGCGGGCGCTCATGCCGCAGCCCTCACGCGGCCGGCGTCGCGCTGTGGCGGCTGGACGCTGCCGTCATCCTCGATCAGCTCGCACAGCGGGCCGAAACCGTCGGCGCCGCGCCAGCACAAGCGCTCGGCCGGCTCCTCGTCGCTGCGGTCGGCCTCGGTGTAGTTCGGGCACTGCGCACGCTTGGCGCAGAAACCGCCCATGCAGGCTTTCGTCATGCGTCTTCTCCGATGGAAAGTTGCCGCCGCACCGATGCCAGCAACCCGCGCTGGCCCGGCGTCAGTTCCAGCAAGCCGTGATCGGCCAGCACCTGCTTGGCGGCCATGTAGCGCATGTACTCGTCAGGCGTGGCCTGGGCCTTGCGGGCCTGGTAG
>JADLHS010000006.1 GCA_020848635.1 Limisphaerales bacterium | reverse complement strand
GTGGTGCGTTATCTGCGCGAGCGGGTGGGGATCGATCCAGCGTATTCATATCGGGTTGGGGTGGAAACGATTTGGACCCAACAAATGACTGATGAAATCGGGTTTGAACGAATTTACGTGGCGGCATTGCGGTCAGTGGGCATTGCCGCGCGTTTGAACGCCGGCCAACGGGCGGAGCTATGGGCCGGCAACAACTGGCACGAAGCGCCGCGACCCATTGTCACGAGCTGGACAACCAGTGGCGAAACAATCAAGTGAAGTCTCCCGACCATTTGATAAGATTCAACTTGAAACCACACCAGATGACAGCTCTGGCCGTTCCCCAGAAAACAAAAACTATGAAATCAATCCATCACCGACGAAACCTCGGAGCGTTCACGCTGATTGAACTGCTGGTCGTCATCGCCATCATCGGCATCCTTGCGGCGTTGCTGTTGCCGAGCCTGAGCCGCGCAAAACGGAAGGCGAATGAAATCGTCTGCTTGAACAACCTCAAGCAGTTGGGCATCGCCATGCACGTGTATCTGCCCGAGAACAATGACAAACTGCCATACGCCGCCCTTGAAATGGCCGATAAGAACCGCGAAATGACGTGGGATAGCCTGCTGCACCGTTACATCGGCGGCAAGCTATCGGAGGAGCAGTTATGGACTCCACTGGCCAGCATCAACGTAGCGCCGGCGCTGACCGTGTTGAAATGCCCGTCGGACAACAGCCCGCGGCCAAAGTATCTACCGCCGCCGCTCCCTGTGAATCGCCGGAGTTACGCCATGCCGCGGTACATGAGCAGTGACGGTACTTCCGATGAAGGCGGGACGGTCCCTTGGCCGCCGTCGGCTGACAGTCAAACGGGGGTGGGCTTGAACTGGGACCAGAAATCGCCTCTCTGGAATCAAGCTGATAACAGCGTTGGCGACGGCTCGCCTGCCAACCCGCGCCCGTCGCACCAATTGGCCGTCAAAGCGAGCATGCTCTTGGAGACGGCGGGCACCATTGTTCTGACTGAACGGATTCACGTGGATAACGTGATGATGTTCGCCCAAAGAGAGGACATCAGGAATGCTGAGGACCATGTGGCCACGGGGTCCGGTCCAGTCTATGCCCCGCCCTATTTTTACCCGCCGGCCGATAAACATCATGGCGGGCGATTCAACTACCTGATGGCTGACGGGCATGTGGAATTCTTGTTGCCAAGCAAGACCACCCCGAACCTTGGTTTGCGTCGCGGGATGTGGTCCATCAAGGCGGGGGATTAGGCCAGCCCGCCACGAGATTCCTGGCTGAGGAACATTCCGATATGACAGCGAGCATCGCGAGCAGTCGGGAGGCGAAGGCCGATGCTGGGCTTTGGCTTTTGCGGCGGTTTGTGTACCCCGCGGCCGTGTTGTTCGCCGGAACGGGATTGGTGATGCTCTTTGGCGCCATCGACGACATCCCTCCGCTGGGGCAAACCGATGCGGTATTTGGTCTGAGCACGCGGGCAGTGCTGGTGGCGGCCGGGTTGGTGCACCTCGCGGTTAGTGGCTGCTTGTTCGCCACGCGCGACCCGATGAAGCAGGGGTTGGTCGCGTGTTGGGCGGGTTTGAACTACATCGTTTATCTGGCGGGCTTGGCCTGGCTAAAGGCGGTGACTTCCATTCCGGCCGTGGTTGTGGTGGCGTGGGAATTAGGCGTCAGTGAGAAAACAGTGCACATCGTTTGGCGACTCTTCATTGCTTATCTGGTCGTGCTTGGCCTGTTACTTGTGGTTCTGGAGTGGCGGCGGTTGAAGCGTCTCGAAGCCGCGGCGTTTTTGAAGCACTGGCACGAGGTGCGTGAGCGCGGGGAATCCCGACCGCCCGTTCAAAAGTAGGAACCGACGTAAGGAGTCTCTAACTGATACTCATACCTTGGCAACCGGGAAAATTTATTACTCGTCACCTCGTCTCCTGCAAGGCGGAAAGTCTTTCGGCGGCCCACTAGCCGTTGGCTGCCTGTTCGCGCAAGGTGGTTTTCAAGATTTTTCCGGTCGCATTCCGCGGAAGCGCGGGCAGGAAAAAGATGTGCTTCGGCACCTTGTAATCCGCCAGGTTGCGGCGCACGTATTGCAGTAGCGTTCGTTCGTCGAGGTTTACGCCGTCGGCGGGAGTGACGTACGCGATAGGTTGCTCGCCTTTGCGCGGGTCGGGCACGCCGATGACGGCGGCTTCTTTCACGCCCGGAAATTGGTGGAGGACCTCCTCGATCTCGCGGGGATAGACGTTGGTGCCGTTGACGAGCAACATGTCTTTCTTGCGATCGGTGATGTAGTAATAGCCTTCGGCGTCCCGGTAACCGATATCGCCGGTGAGCAACCAGTCGCCGCGCATGGCTTTGGCGGTCTCCTCGGGATTATTCCAGTAACCCATCATGACGTTGCCCCCGCGCACACAGACCTCGCCAACTTCGGAGGTGGCCAGCATCCGACCGTCGTCGTCCTGCACGCTGACTTCGACATTGGGCAGGGGCAGGCCGATGGAGCCGGGTTTGCGCACGCCGCGCAACGGATTCTTGGTGACGACCGGGCTGGCTTCGCTCAAGCCGTAACCTTCCAGGAGGGGGATGTGGTATTTGGCCTCGAAATCCTTGAGTACTTGCATGGGTAACGGAGCGGAGCCGCTGACGCACATGCGGAACGGCAGGCTGGGGAGGTGTGCGTGGGTGAGGGTGCGGTAGAAAGGCGGGATGGCGGGGATGACGGTGGCTTTATGCTGAAACATCTCGTGCAGCATGTGATGCGGCTGGTTCAGGGATTTTATGAGGATGATGGACGCGCCGTTAAACAGCGGCAGAAACAAGCCGACGGTGAGCATGTAGCTATGAAACAAGGGCAGCAGGACGGCAAAGCGGTCGGCCTCGATGGTGTCCAGCACCTGGCGGCAACTCTCGACATTGTGCAGCAGGTTGCCATGGGAAAGCATGGCCCCCTTGGGATGGCCCGTGGTGCCCGAGGTGTAAATGATGACGGCGAGGTCGGAATCGGAACGGGGCACAGGTAGCGCAGACGTGGGCGCGCCCGGCTCGGCAGTTTCCAGGAGGGCCGTCTCGATTTTCAAGATTTTCAGGGATGGGTGCGCGTTGGCCAGCGCGGGAAAGTGAACACCCAATTCCTCATCGCTAATCAACACATCCACGCCGGCATCATTCAGAATGTGAATGACTTCGGCCGGTTTGAAAAAATTATTGATCGGCACATGCACCGCCCCGGCGTTTAGGATGCCGAACAAACCGGGGATGAACTCGGGTCGGTTCTTGAGCCATAGTCCGACGCGGTCACCCGGTTGGACGCCGAACTTTTCGATGAGTTGCCGTCCCACCGCGAGGGATTGCGCCAGCAATGTGGCATAGGTCAACTCGGTCTCTCCCCAGAAGAGGGCGACTTTCTGGGGACGTTGTTGCACGGACTGGGCGAACGCGTCGGCTAAATTCATTCGCGCAAAACCTACCTGCGAGCCGGGGGCGTCGGCAAGCGGACAATGAAACGCCGGTCTCCGGTTTCATAGGATAGTCGAACATTTGGACTTGCCCGCGAACCCGAAAGGCCTGGCGATGGGGTGTTCGTCAGGATGTAAGAAATTGAATATAAGTAGTTAATTCCTTATTGTTTGCGGTCTTCTTATCCGGATTCGACTTGGGTGCGAGCCGGATTCTCATTCTTTGTAAAACGTTTTTTGACTTCCCGCCCGGCTTTCTGCTCTCATCTGGGTGCGTGATTGACACCCAAGAGAAGTTGGCCGCGTTTCTGCCGGTGGTGCGCGCGGCGGATTGGATCGCCGTGGACACCGAGGCGGACAGCTTGCACGCGTATCCGGAGAAGGTTTGCCTCATTCAAATCACGACCACGGCGGGTGACCGTCTGGTGGATCCCCTCGCCGCTTTGGATTTGGACGCGTTGCTCACGGCCCTGGCGGGGCACCAACTCATCATGCACGGGGCCGATTATGATTTGCGCCTGCTGTTCAAGCATCATGGATTCATTCCGCATGCCATTTTCGACACCATGATTGCCGCGCGCTTGCTGGGCCGGCGGCAGTTTGGTTTGAGTTCACTGGTGGAGGAAACGCTTGGCGTCAAGCTCGACAAAGGTCCGCAGAAGGCGGATTGGGCCCGCCGGCCGCTGACAGAGCGTATGGAAATATACGCCCGCAACGACACCCACCATCTCCGGTCTCTCGCCCAGCGGCTTACCGCCGACCTGACCGAGAAGCAACGGCTCGACTGGCATCGGGAATCCTGCGCCCGGCTCATTGCTGATTGCACGCGGCCGCAGCCGGACGATTCCGATACTGTCTGGCGCATCAAGGGCAGTTACGGATTAAGCCGCGCTGCGCTGGCCGTGTTGCGCGAGTTATGGCAATGGCGGGAGGACGAAGCCATAGCGGCGAACCGGCCGCCCTTTTTCATTCTCGCGCACGAAAAACTCGTGGCCATCGCCGACGCCGCGGCGGCGCGGCAGGACATCGAACCGCTCCTGCCTCGCCACCTTTCACCCCGGCGGCGCGAGGGCATTGCCAAGGCGATCAAGGCGGCGCTGATTCGGCCCACCGACACCCACCCCCAAGTCTTGCGTAACTTTACCCGCCGTCCGTCCGAGCCGGAGCGCCGCCGCTATCATGTCCTGGAGGAGCGCCGTGACGCGGCGGCGCATCATCTGGGATTGGACGCGACCCTCATCGCCAGTCGCTCCGTGCTGGGGGATCTGGCGCGGGATTGGGATAAACATGCGGCGGAGCTGATGAACTGGCAGCGGCAGTTGTTACAGGCGTGAGCGGAAGCGCGCCTCCTGAACTTAGCATGTGGTTGATC
>JADLHS010000005.1 GCA_020848635.1 Limisphaerales bacterium | reverse complement strand
GCGGACTTGAACAGAAAGTAATCATTCTCGGGATCAATCGTGTCCCACCACCACGGACAAGAGGCGCCGGCTTGCGCGGCCATCAGACTGGCCCAAAGCGGCGCGTGAATCCAAAGCTGCGGCGGGCTGAGGTTGGCAGACTCGCCGTCGAAAACCGGCTTGGCGGGCCAGTTGGTGGGCGGGTTGGCGGGATCACGGGAGGCAACGAGCATATCGCTCGCATAGTTGTGGTTCTGGTAGTAATCCATCGCGCCCCAATAGTCCTGATTCAATTCGGAACTCGTGGTGATGAGATGGGCGTTGGGATCTTGCGCGCGGAGAAATGCCGCCATTTCAGCGTGCCACGCGGCGATGATCGGCCACTGATTTGCAGTGACCGCGTCGGTGAACTGCACTTCGTTCCAGAGTTCCCACGCCATGATGGACGGCGAACAACCCCAGCGGGCGACGGCATAGCGCAGCTTGCGTTTGGTGAGCGCCTTGGCCGTGGCGTTGGTAAAGAACTGCGTTGCGTCGCTCAGGAAGCCGCCGTTGGCGGTGTTGTAGGGGTTGTCGTTCCAGTTGGCATTCACCGTGGTCGAATACTGGCCGTGATGCTGGAAGACAATTTGCAGGGCGATGCCGGCGCGCTCCGCTTCATCCACGATCAGGTCCCACCGCCGGGCGACCGGGAGGCTGAACTGGCCGAACGTGCCACCCACTTTGGGCCAATCGAGATTCAGACTCTCGTAAAAATGCGTCATCCAGATGCGGGTCCAATTCTCCCGCGCCGCGCCCATCCGCTGAAAGATGCGCGGGTAGTCATTCGAAATGGTTGGATTCCAACAGACGTTGTGACCGAGCGGAAAATAGCGGCGACCCTCATCCGTGACGAAGCGTTTCGGATTCGTGGGGTCCACCCGGATGAAGCCCGGGCCCGTCGCCGGACCGGTAATCAACCAATTTGTTGTCGTCCAGCCGGTGGCCGCCACCGCGGAACCATTGAGGGTGACACCGGTAATTTGATACGGGCCGGGACTCCGCGGCGTATGGCGCACGCGCCAGGTCGTGCCACCGTCAAAAAAAGCCGGCAACGCGAGGGTGGAATTATCCGGCAATTGCCACTGCACTTTCACGTCGGTAACCGCGTAGTCAAAAGGATCGCTGGCAAGCCCAGCGAGGTTGAAGCCGGCTTCGAGGCGGGGGTAGGACGCTCCCGCACTCAGCGTGGCCAGGAGCACACCGACCAGCGTGGCAACCCGCCGCCAACCTGCAATCGCCGTCATCGCTGCAATTGTTTCAGCGGGTGGTCCGAAATCCGTTGCCTTCATGTCGTTGTACTGTGCCATACCATCACGGCTCTTGGCGAGCATCCTTCACGGACCAATCCTGAGAATCTCACTGGACTGCTCGTCGTAAGCCAGCATCCACAGTTTCAACCGGATCCATACTATGCGAATCAAGGCATGGATTGTTGGCCGTGCCTGCTCGTCGCGAGCGAGTCTGCCCCCGTCATGATCCCGGCGTCCCAAAAAGTCCACTGAATGCGGGGTGGAATTCCCGACCTGGTTCTGCTACGAAGGCCTGGCCATGCCAATCAAAGTTTCAGAAGTCACCGCCTGCACCCGCTGCGGACTGTGTTGCGATGGCTCGCTGTTTGCCGATGTGGAGTTGGCCAGCCGCGATGAAGCCTCGGCGCTGGAAGTCATGGGCTTGGAAATCGAGGACGCCGACGAGGCTGACCGGGGGCTGCTGTTGCAACCGTGCGGGGCGTTGCAGGGAAAACTGTGTCGCATTTACGCTTATCGGCCGGAGTGTTGCCGGACGTTTTCGTGTCGCTTGCTTCAGGACGTCAAACGGGGCGTGCTAGGGGTGAATCGCGCCCAAGCGAAGATTTCGGCGGCGTTGCGGCGGATCGAACACGTGAAGGAACTGCTTGCCCCGTTTGGGCCGGGGGATGAGTCGTTGCCGTTGCCGGAGCGCTGCGCGGAAGCGCTGGCGCTCGTCGAAGCGTCTCCAGCGAAGCGCGAGACCCGCCGGATGCGCAGCGAACTACAGGCCGCGATGAATTCCGCGGAACGTTTTGTGCGGGGGACGTTCCTCGGTGGGTGATGGGTGGCGACCCGAATTGCCTGCTCGCTGAAATATGCCAGTTGAGGGTGCTTAAGGAGAATTGACGGCCTGCGGTTGGGAACCGTGTGGATTCGTCGGGCGGCCGATCCAGCCTGCGTCCTGCCTGGGAGGTAAGGAAAACAAGCTTGGCAACCGTCAGCGCGCCCCGCACTCTGCCGCCGTTTATGAAGTCCAGAATTCCCCTGCCCGGTGCCGTGCTGGTTCTCGCGCTGCTCAGTTTCGTGGTCGCCGGCTGCACGACTCCGCCCCCATCCGCCGGCAGCACACCGGTGGCGCTCGAGTCGAGCGCCAAGCCCGGGGTCAATGCCGAGTATCTGAAGCCGGATCTCAATGTCACCCAGTGGGTCGAGCGCTTTGAACGGGAGGGCCGGGAAATTTACGACCATCGCGCGGCGATCGTGGCTGCCGCCGGTCTCAAGCCCGGCATGGCGATGGCCGACATCGGTGCTGGAACCGGATTGTTTACGCCGTACTTCTCAAAGGCCGTCGGGCCGAAAGGGAAAGTCTATGCGGTGGACATCGTGCCGGCCTTCCTCGACCGCATCAAGCAACGCGCGGAGTCCGAACGACTCGTCAATGTGCAGACGGTGCTCTGCACGGAACGCTCGGTCGAACTGCCGCCGAACTCCATTGACCTTGCCTTTATCTGCGACGTTTACCATCACTTTGAGTATCCGCAGAGCTCGCTGGCGTCGCTGTATCGGGCGTTACGACCTGACGGCGAAGTGTTGTTGGTCGAGTTCAAGCGCGTCCCTGGTCAAAGCTCGGACTGGATTTTGAATCATGTGCGGGCCGGACAGGAAGTGTTCACCGCGGAAATTACCGCGGCCGGGTTCCGGCAGGTCGAGGAGCAGGCCATTCTGAAGGACAACTACGTCGTTCGGTTCCGCAAGGCCCGGAAGTAACCAGCCGCGATGTGAGTTCGGCACGCCAACTCGGACTGACTAGCGCGGTGGCCTTGGTGGTCGCCAGCATGATTGGCACAGGCGTCTTCACCACCAGCGGATTCCTGCTGGCCGATCTCAAGTCGCCCTGGCTTGTGTTGGTTGCCTGGGTGCTAGGCGGCGGGCTGGCCACGCTGGGCGCATTGTCCTACGGCGCGCTTGCCCGGCGCATCCCGGAGTCCGGCGGTGAATACACGTTCCTTTCGCAAACCCTGCACCCGGCGGCCGGCTTTCTGGCTGGCTGGGTTTCCCTCCTCGTCGGCTTTTCCGCACCTCTCGCCGCGGCAGCCATCGGCTTCGGCGAATACGTCCGACCTTGGCTGGGCGGGCTTCCCCCGAAGCTGATCGGCACGTTGCTCATCCTTATGTTCTCCCTGTTGCACGCCGCCCACGTGCAACGCGGCGCGCGGGCCCAGGACGGGACGGTGTTGATCAAAATCTTGTTGATCGTAATCTTCATCGGATATGGCCTCAGCCGGCTGACTCCGTGCGAACCCGCGGCAACTACACCCCTGGCCATCTCGACCTTCGCGGTTTCACTGGTCTGGGTTTCGTTCTCCTATTCGGGTTGGAATGCGGCGGTCTATATCGGCGGCGAGATTTGCGAGCCGGGGCGCAATCTGCCCCGCGCCCTGCTCGTGGGCACTGGAACGGTGACGCTGCTTTACCTGGGCTTGAATGCGGTGTTCGTTTTCGCCGCGCCCATCGAAACCTTGGCCGGCAAACTCGACATTGGTCGCGTGGCCGCCCAGGCCATCGGTGGACCAACCCTGGGCCATGCCATTTCCGGGCTGGTCGCGCTGGCACTGCTCACCTCGGTTT
>JADLHS010000004.1 GCA_020848635.1 Limisphaerales bacterium | reverse complement strand
GAGCATTTCCAGGTGACACTGAACCCGGCGGAGGGCTTCGTGCTGTCCGTTCACCCCGGCGCCCTCGTCACCATTAATCAAACGCCGGTTTCGACCGCGCGCCTGCACCCCGGCGACCTCATTGCGGCAGGCTCCGCGCGGCTTTGCTTCCGGCTCAGCGAAACCCGCCAGCGCGGACTGCGCTTCCGGGAATGGTTTGTGTGGACGTTGGTGTTCGGTGTGATTCTGGGTGAAGTCGCACTGATTGGCTGGCTGATGCGGTAACTTGACCTTGCAGTTTGAAAGTTACGAGCCAGCACCCGTTCGCGCGCACCCGCAACACGTCACTTTCAACCAACGTTCAGTGCCGGAAATGCCGTGTGCCTGTAAACGCCATCGTCATCCCGCGCTCATCCGCTGCTGCGATGACCTCCGCATCCTTTACTGAACCGCCCGGCTGAATGGCAGCGGTGGCGCCCGCAGTCGCAGCGGCAATCAGCCCGTCCGGAAACGGGAAGAACGCGTCACTGCAAACCACGCTGCCGTGGAGCGATAACTTCGCCTCGCCCGCCTTCCACACGGCGATGCGGCTCGAATCCACCCGGCTCATCTGGCCGGCACCCACGCCCAACGTGCGGTCAGCGCCGGCATAGACAATGGCGTTCGATTTCACATGCTTCACCACGCGCCAGCCGAACAGCATGGCCTGCAACTCCGTTTCCGTCGGCTGGCGTTTGGTCACGATCTTCAACTCCGCCGCGCCGGTCCCCTTTAGGTCACGCGACTGCATCAGGAACGAATTTGCACCCACGCTCCGCACGTCCCACGGCTGCGCTGCATTCCCAGCCTTCAAAATCTTGAGCAGGCGCAGATTTTTCTTCTTCTGCAAAATGGCCAATGCGTCCGCCGTGAAGTCCGGCGCGACGATGACTTCGCTGAAGACCTCGGCGATGACTTCGGCGCACGCGGCGTCCAGCGGGCGGTTCACCGCGATGATGCCGCCAAACGGCGCCTGTTTGTCCGTCGCGAACGCCTTGGTCCACGCTTCGCGCAGGCTGGCGCCTTGGCCCATGCCGCAGGGATTCGTGTGTTTGAGGATAGCCAGCGTTGGGGCATCGGCGGTGAACTCACCGATCAAGGCCGCGGCCGCCGTGAGGTCGAGAATGTTGTTGTACGAAAGCTCCTTGCCGTGGAGTTGTTGAAAATACTCGCCAAACTTGCCGTACAGCGCCGCGGCTTGGTGCGGATTCTCGCCATAACGCAGCGGCTGGACCAGCGGGGCGGAAATTATTAGCGTGGGGGGCAGCGCCTTCTTGTCGGCGGAGAATTCCTTCTGCAAATGCGCCGCAATGGCGGCGTCGTACGCCGCGGTGCGCGCGAAGACCTTCGCCGCGAGTTGTCGCCGCAGTTCGAGGGTCGTGTTTCCGTGGGCCCGGATCTGCTCCGCCACGAACGCATAGTCGCTGGGGTCAACAATCACCGTCACGCTCTCATGATTTTTGGCCGCGCTGCGAAGCATCGAAGGGCCGCCGATGTCAATGTTCTCGATGGCATCGTGCAGCGCTACGTTCGGTTTTGCCACTGTCACTTCGAACGGATACAGATTCACCACCACGAGGTCAATCGGCGCGATGCCGTGGGCTTGCACTGCAGCTTCGTGAGTTGCGTTGCCGCGAATGTAGAGCAGTCCGCCATGGACTTTTGGATGCAACGTCTTGACGCGGCCATCGAGCATTTCCGGGAAGCCCGTGTGTTCGCTGATATCCCTGACGGCAAGGCCCGCTTCGCGCAGGGCCTTGGCCGTGCCGCCGGTGGAGATCAACTCCACCCCCGCCGCCGCCAGAGTCTGGGCAAAGGGAATCAATCCGGTCTTGTCGGAAACGGAGAGCAGGGCGCGTGTGATTGTCGTCATGGCGGCGGACAATTTGCGGCAGCCGTGGGGCGAGTCAATCGGCAAAATGAATACCAAAGAAGATGATTGGTGGTTTGGAGGGTATGCGTCGCGTGGAAAAAGTGCCGGGCCAGGTGACGGCTGATGTTCCATGGCTATGGCTTTGGACGGCGCAGGCCCTGGGAATCGTGGGCCTCGTTTCCAAATTCGATTAGAGATAGTGGCGTTTAATAGCAGAGGCCAGCGGAGGTCAGCCTTGACAAGGTGAGTTTGTTGGGGAAGGAATAGCCTTATGACATTGGGTAGCGGCGTATTCGTTGGGCTGGTCGGGATGCTTACCGCGACGACTTTCCTGCAAACACCAACCTGGGGGGCAACGATCCGGGATGACCAGTCCGGGAGCAGTTACCTAACCTTTGCCAGCAACCGGGATTACGATTCTGTTGGAATGTTCGTGAACAGTTGGGGCTATACGGGTTGCGCCACCCTCATCGCGCCGGATTGGATTCTCACGGCCGCCCACAGCCTGGCGGCGGCCAATTCCGGGACTTTTACCATCAACGGAAACTCCTATGCCTCGTCCCAATTTGTTACGCATCCGAGTTGGAATGGGAATGCCTTCAACGGCTACGATCTTGCCTTGGTGCGTCTGAATTCACCGGTGGTTGGCGTAGCGCCGGCAGTACTCTACACCGGTTCATCCGAATTTGGGCAGGCCGCCACGTATGTTGGATTCGGTTTTACGGGTACGGGTCTGACCGGTTGGCGATCACTCGATAATCAGAAACGGGCGTTTCAGAACATGACTGATGGTGATTTTGGTAATCCATCCGTGTTACTCGGCAGCGATTTCGACAATCCGCACACGGTTGCAGACAACGCCTTCGGTGATGCCATAGCCCTTACGCTCGAGGGTTGCGTGGCGCCGGGCGACAGTGGCGGGGGGGTCTTCCTCACTTTCGGCTCGCAATCCTATCTGGCGGGGGTGATCTCCTTCGTTGCTGCCTCGGATGGCAATGCCAATGCCGATTATGGTGATGTGAGTGGCTTTGGCCGCATCTCGCCTTTTGTGCCTTGGATCGCCAGCACGGTCCCCGAACCCTCGGCGTCCGTGCTGCTGGCGGCCGCCGGTTTGGGAGTGCTCTTGAAGCGGCCTTTTCGACGCGTTGGAAAATAACTATCGACGTCAGAACGTCCTAACTGCCGCTTATTTCTTCGAAGTGCCATGCCTGTTCGGCTGGGCAACGCCCCGGTTGAATCCCGCTGCAATCTCCGCCTGCTCCGTCGCGTCAACCGCGACTTTCCCGTCGTTGCCCGTCCCCCCAACACTCTCGTCGCCGCCGTGAACCCCTCAGTCCCTTTCCCCAGGCAGCCATCGTAGGTGGGGTAACACCCCATATACATCCAGTCCGGCTTGCGCGCATCTTCTTGGGGGAAATCATCGTACAGCAGCAACCTGATTGCGCTGCAGCCGATCTGCGTCCGCGCCGAAACTGGACGCGGTTCCGCCTGCCCTGATGCTGGGGGGCGAGCTGGCAGGTGCCCGGCGGCATGAATTCCGGCGGGCAGTTGGTTGCAGGGATCGCGACCAGAAGTAAGAACAACATGCACACGCTGCCATTGCGCTTTCAACATTGGATGACCGGTCACACGCGTTCGCGCCCCGGCGCGAGTGAGCCACCTTTGCGGGCTGAGTTGTTCAGCGGCGAACAATTGGCGCGTCACGCCAAAGCGCTTGCCGCCGGTCATCGGGTAGTCACCCGGCAAGGCGCCAACCGGCTGCTGGGTCGGTTGGGTCAGAACGAGGACATTCTAAGAACCTTCAATCGCGCAACCCTCGCCGTGGACAAAACCCGGCGCATCACGCCCGCAGCCGAGTGGCTGCTCGACAACTTCTACCTCATTGAGGAGCAGATCCACATGGCCCGGCGGCATCTGCCCCGGGGCTACAGCCGGGAGTTGCCGCGCCTGATCAACGGCACTTCCGCCGGCCTGCCGCGCGTTTACGACATCGTGCTCGAATTGATCTCGCATGTGGACGCCCAGATTGACGCGGGTCCGCTTGGCGCGTTCATCGCTGCTTACCAAACGGTGGAAACCTTGAAGCTGGGTGAGCTTTGGGCCATTCCCATCATGTTGCGCCTGGGGTTGATTGAAAATCTCCAGCGGGTCACCACCCGCCTGACCTTGGCCCGGGAGGATCGCGATCTGGCCGACTTCTGGGTGGATCGGTTGCAGGCGATGGCGGAGGCGAATCCCTCGCGCCTCGTGATCGTGGTGGCGGACATGGCGAAAGCCGATCTGCCCATTTCCAGTTCGTTCGTGGCGGAATTCTGCCAGCGGTTGTCGCGACAAAGTCCCGTGTTGCATCTCGCACGCGGCTGGCTCGAACAGCGGTTGGTTGAACAAGGCTTGTCCATTGAGCATCTGGTGCAGTTGGAAAGTCAAAACCAGGCTGCCGACCAGGTTTCCGTCAGCCACAGCATTGCCAGTCTCCGATTCTTGAGCGCCATGGATTGGAAGGAATTCGTGGAAACCTTAAGTCTGGTCGAAGAGACTTTGCGCTCCGACCCGGCCGACGTTTACGGCGAGATGGATTTTGCGACCCGCGATCGCTACCGCCATGCGGTCGAATTTCTAGCCCGGCACAGCCCGCGCGCGGAAGCGGAGGTTGCGGAGCACGCCATCCAACTGGCTGCCGCGAGTGCCCAAAAAAAAGGGCACGCCGACCGGACTGCTCATGTGGGCTACTATTTGATTGATAAAGGTCAGCCGCTGCTGGGGCAGTTGGCCAAGGTCCGGTGGCCCTGGCGAACGATGCTCGAACGCGGCATCCACCGCTTTCCGCTGATGTTTTATGCCGGCGGCATCGGAGTGCTTACGCTCGTCGCCACGTTGGCATTCACCTGGCAGGCGCAGGTGCTCGAGGTGCGAGGCGGATTGCTTGTTTTTTTCACCTTGGTTTTCCTCCTTTGCGCCAGCCAACTGGCGGTGGCGTTGATGAACTGGCTGGCAATGCTGCTGGTGAAACCCTGCCTGTTGCCCCGGCTGGACTATTCCGCCGGCATTGCGGCTGACTGCCGAACGATGGTGGTCGTGCCAACGATGCTGACGAGCCTGCCCGGTGTTGATCGCCTCATTGAGACGCTGGAGATTCACCATCTCGCGAATCGGGATTCGCACCTTCACTTCGCCCTGCTCACGGATTTCCGCGACGCTTCGGAAGCGATTCAGCCGGGCGACCATCAGTTGCTCCAGCGGGTGCGGGCGGGCGTCGAGCGGTTGAATCAGAAGTATCCGGCCGAGAATCAAACCCGCTTCTTTTTGCTGCACCGCCCACGCCGCTGGAACGCCGGCGAGGGTTTGTGGATGGGTTACGAACGCAAGCGCGGGAAGCTTGCCGAGTTCAACGACCTCCTTCGCAGCGGTTCGTGCGAACGTTTTTCCGAAATCGTGGGGGCGATGACGATTCTGCCCGCCATCAAATATGTCATCACGCTCGACACCGACACCCAACTGCCGCGCGATGCCGCCCGCCAACTCGTCGGCACCATGGCTCATCCGTTGAACCGGCCGGTTTTTGATTCCGTGCGCGGGATTGTCAACGAGGGTTACAGCATCCTGCAGCCGCGCATCGGCGTGAGCCTGCCGAGCGCCCGGCGGTCCTGGTTCGTCCGGCTTTTTGCCGGCGATGCCGGCATTGATCCGTACACGCGGGAGGTGTCCGATGTGTATCAGGATGTCTTCCAGGAAGGCTCGTTCATTGGTAAAGGCATTTATGATGTGGATGCCTTCCAGCGCGCGATGACTGGCCGCTTTCCGGAGAATACCGTACTCAGCCACGATTTATTGGAAGCGTGTCATGCCCGCTCGGCCCTGGTGAGCGACGTGGAGTTTTACGAGGAACATCCCTCCCGCTACAACGTGGACATTGACCGGCGGCATCGTTGGATTCGCGGCGACTGGCAGATCACGCAATGGCTGCTGCCGCGGGTGCCCGGTTCGGACGCCCGTCGCATTGCTAATCCGCTTTCCGGGCTGTCCCAGTGGAAAATTTTCGACAACCTGCGGCGCAGTCTGGTGCCCGTGGCCCTGACGCTGCTCCTGCTGGGCAACTGGCTGCTCCTGCCTGAGCTCAGTGGTCTGGGGATCCTGCTGGTCCTCGCGATTGTCACGCTCCCCGGATTGTTGGCGGCGCTGGTCAACCTGTTTCGCAAGCCGGCGGATTTGCCGTGGGCCATGCATCTGCGGGCCATCGCTGGGTCGGGTGGCCGGCAATTCGGCCAGCTCTTTCTCACCCTGGCCTTTCTGCCCTACGACGCCTTCATCAGTCTGGACGCCATCAGCCGGACGCTACTGCGCTTGCTGGTGACGCACAAACGCCTCCTCGAATGGCAGACCTCGAGTGATTCCGAACGGGCCACCAGTGCAAGCCTCGCCGGCTTTTATGCCACGATGTGGATCTCACCGGTGGTGGCACTGGTGACCGGCCTTTTCCTGGTCCTCCTCCAGCCGGCCCAACTGGCGTTGGCCCTGCCGCTCCTTGGCCTCTGGCTGGGGGCGCCGTGGATTGCCTGGTGGATCAGCCAGCCGCTCGCCGCCGCAGCTCCGGATTTGACCTCCGGGCAAATGACTTTTCTCAGGCGCACCGCGCGCCGGACGTGGCATTTCTTCGAAACGTTTGTCACCGCCCAGGAGAACTGGCTGCCGCCCGACAATTTTCAGGAAGTTCCCGCCCCGACGATTGCTTCGCGGACCTCCCCCACGAATATGGGCTTGGCGTTACTTGCCAATCTGGCCGCCCGGGATTTTGGCTATCTTTCGGTGGGCGGCCTGATCCGCCGCACGCAAGACGCCCTGGCCACGATGCAGCGACTCGAACGGTATCGCGGACATTTCTACAATTGGTATGACACGCGAACGCTGCGCCCGCTCCTGCCGCTGTATGTTTCCAGTGTGGACAGCGGCAACCTCGCGGGGCATTTGCTGACGCTTGGGGCCGGGCTGCGGGAATTGGCGGATGAAAGAATTTATGCCCCGCAACTTTTCGCCGGGCTGCGGGACACGGCGGACGTTCTGAAAACACTGGCCGGCGAAAATGCGGCACTGGCCAGGCTCGCCGCCGAACTGGAGCTAACGCCGGTCACTCTGTGCGCGGCGTTTGCGCAGTTGGAAAGCGCGACCGGTCAAGCGACCCAGCTCGCGGATTCGCTGGCGAATGAATCGGAAGAACTCAAAGGGTGGGCGCAGAATTTGAAGCTGAGTTGCGAGGAGCAATTGGCGGACATGCTTTTCGTCGCGCCGTGGTTACGGAGTGGGGACAAGGCGGTTTGCGCTCCGGGAAACCGCGACGAAAAACTTCTCCAACTCGACCACGCTCCCACGTTGCGGGAACTCTCGGAGGTGGATTCAACGCTCGTTCCGTTGTCTGAGGCCGGCGATGATGCGGCGGAACTCTTGCGCGGCCGGCGGGAAGCCGGTGACCACGCCCGGCAGCGCCTGCTTGCCTTGGAAGCCCTGGCGACGCAATGCGACGAACTGGCCGCCATGGATTTCACTTTCCTGTTCGACCGGGCGCGGGATTTATTTGCCATCGGCTGCAATATCACCGAACGGCGCTGTGACCCCAGCTTCTACGATCTGCTGGCCTCGGAAGCACGCTTGTGCAGTTACGTCGCCATCGCTTTGGGGCAGGTACCGCAGGACCACTGGTTCTCGATGGGCCGGTTGCTCGTCGCTTCCCAGGGCGAACCCATCCTCGTTTCGTGGAGCGGTTCGATGTTCG
>JADLHS010000003.1 GCA_020848635.1 Limisphaerales bacterium | reverse complement strand
TGCGGATGGGCACGCTGTGGATTGGGAACCGCCGGCGGTACCGGTGGCGCAGGAGACGCCAACCTGAAAACCTATGAGTGCTCAAAACCAAGACCCCTTTCCGACGGGCAAGGCCGCGAGCAAGGTTGCAATAAGGTTTTGAACCGAAGCTGCGATGATTTCTGACAACGACCGTGCAGCCTATCCTCTAATTGACCACGTCGTCATCGGTCAATCTTCTCCGCTGCAATCTGAGCAGCCACTGTCTTATTCGTCCTGGCCAATTCCTCAATCATGGCTCGCAACGCCAGCCGCTGCTCGTTGGTGAATGTGCTCGTAGTGTAAATGGAATAGTAGTGCGCTATCGGACGGGACAACGTCTCAACTGCTCTCTGGGTCTCACCGGCGTCAATAAAGCCGATGGCTCGTGAACTGGTCGCCGCGAGAAGTGCGTCCGAACTCTCTCCTGCCTCGACCAACTGCTGCACGGCCTCATTGGTAGTGTGTCGTTGGTAGTAGCGATGCCCGACGTAACACCCAATCGCTAAACCGACCAGCAAACCAGTGAGGGAGGCGATGAATGTTTTCATGGCGTGGTCGAGTGGTCTAATGAAAACTCAGCGATGCCGGGCCAAGAGCGTCGGACCTGCCACCGAAGCGCCCCTCCGGCATTCGCGGGAGTGATTTCGTTAGCCAATCTCTTCATCCTCCCACAACGAAGATTCCTGGTTTCCACTGAATGAAGGTCTGGTTGGTTGGAGCCGCCAATGACGGGGCTCCCACCTGGAGAAATGGCCCGCCTTTCCCCATGCCAAATATCGCGACATCACGATTATTGGTGAGTATGTTCAAACCGTGGCTGAAGAGGTCAATCTTCCGTAGCCCTGATGGAAAGTTGGTGCTGCTGTAATAGTTCGTACCGTAATATTGGGCGAAGCTTGTGGTTTCGCTCGGATGCTTGGCTATCATATTCATCGCCCATTGCTGCAATTCCGTGGCGTCCAGATTCCTCTTCGCTTGGCGCTCAAGTGCTTTGAGATCAATCCACGGCTTGAACCATGGAAACCACATCGCGAGTGCAATGAGGCAGAGAATACCCGCAAGAATTCCCAACAGTTGGCGTCGTGCTTTCATTGGCTAACTTGAAATGGGCGGCGCGTTGGGCAGCCTATCCCTTTTCATAAAGCGACCGTAGGCTCGACCAAAATGGCTGTCCAGCATTTAATTACGGCCTTTATGACTCCACGCTCCGTCTCCGCAAAGGCGGCGACCATACCGTTGGGCACCGTGCAGCCTGACTCCAAAGCGCGGCTCAAAGATCAGTTCCACGAGGTGGCCTGCTTCAAGCATTTGTCCCCACGCACCGAGGGGACTTATTGGGAATGGGTCGTGCGCTACTTGCAATTCCACAAGGCCCGCGCCGGGGACTGGTTGCATCCTCGTGATCTTGGCAGGCAGGCTCTGCTGCCGGTTGGGTGGGGAACGTTTCCCGCTTAGCCGCGCAACTTCCAGTCCGAAGCTGGTCGCCAACGCTTTCCGGAATCCCGGAAATCTGGACGCCCCGCCAGCAAACGATGGAAGCTCTCAATCCGCGCCACACATATTCTGCGCCGCAGGGTCTGGGATCCGGACAGGAGAAATCGCTGGGTTTCCTGGTGGTGTGGGAGTCTGCGATTGCAAATCGGTTTCACGAAAGTCGCCGACCGCGGTTCATTCGGACGCTTCGATCCACAACCACCGAGTCGTCTCGGGTTCGAGGGGGAAACTCCAACCCGACTCGGTGGACTTGACAACGGCTCCGGACAAAGGATCGCGCAGGCGGGCGGTCTTGGCTGGAAAGCCAAGGGCCGCTTCGTTGAAGGAGAGGGTCGTTTGCACGGTGGCGGTGGAGGTGTTGCCGACGGCCAGCAGCGCCTTTCGCCCAGCCTGGCAAAAGCCAGAGATGCGAACCTCGGGTTTATCGGCGGTGGCCAGTCCGCCGGATTGCCAATACGGATACCAGCGGGCTTTGGCCACGTCGAATTGACGATAAAGTTGCAGCATATCCCACCCGCCAAGGCACCACGGGCTGGGGGCGTTGTGCAGGGCGGTCATGGTTTGCGACCACGGGCCATTCAACGGCGGGTAGCCGATGAAGTCGGTTGGAAGGCCATGCGGGTGGCCCATGCTCTCGACCCGGAAGAATTCGAGCGGCGGGCGGAAGGTCTCCGGCGCCTTCCAGTACTGCTCGCCGGTCAGCAAGAGGTCGGCAAAACTAAGCGTCGGCAGCGTGATCATGCCGGACATGTGTGCCACAACCAACGTCGGTTTGCCTTGGGCGTGACAGATCCGGGCGAGTCGCTTCATTTGTTCGCGGGCGGCAAAAATGGTGAAGGTCGGTCGGCGCCGGCCTTCGGTATCGTTGTAGCCGCAGCCGTGTTTTCCGTTGGCGCAATGAATCGGCGAAGCCGCTCCGTCCAGATAAACGCCGTCAAGGCCATAATCCTGGAAGAGCCGTTCGATCCCGGCGGTAAACATTTCCGAATAGCGGCTGCGAAAACAGATCGGATAATCGCGCTGTTTTGGTTCGCGCGCGTGGATGTAGTAGGCGCTCTGAGGCTCGCACAGTGAGTCGGTGGCCAGATCGGCGTATTCGGGGGCGATGTCGGGCAGGAGCATGGAGTGGTAGAGCACCAGGCCCATCTTTCGGCCGTGGACCTGTTCGACAAGATGCTTGAGCTTTTCCGGTTGAGTGACGCGCGACATGCCCTCGAACTCGGTCCAATCCTCGTGCATCCCCACGAAGCGGGCCCCGAGCTCGCGGCGGTAATCGAGTTCCGTGGCTTGGGGGTTGGAGCCCGCGCGAATCGTGTCGCCCATAGCGTAGTTCGCCCAGTGACAATAGCCGAAGTGCCCCTGCTCGAAGGTCGCCGGCGCCGGCCGCACCGGGCCGGCCATGAGGCCGAAGGTCAGACGGAAGGGGCAATCAATCTTCGTTCCCGGGTCGAGGAGGTGAACCCGAAGCACCACCGCTTCATCGGTGGTGATAATCTCCAGGGCGGTGTTCGGGTCGGTCGGATGCCAATTTTCGTC
>JADLHS010000002.1 GCA_020848635.1 Limisphaerales bacterium | reverse complement strand
TGATTTTGCCGAGGCTGATTTCGCGTCCGAGCACTTGGGATAGCACCAGGGCATCGAAGGCGAGCAGCAACCGGTCATCCTTGGTCAGCTTGTTGCGGTAGATGAAACGGATGGGCACGAATTGGGCGGCCTTGCCTCGGCCTTCCGACGGCACCCGCTCGACGGCGTGAAGACGGGACTCCAACCTCGTAGCAGCCGACGTGAGTCCGCTCTGACTTTCCTGGGAAGCAGATGAAGCGGACTCACGTCCGCTGCTACCAGGTTGAGGCTGCGCATCGCCGGGTCCGCGCGCTTCTTTGCTGTCCGTCTCCAACTTGCGGACATGGCTGTCCGCGCTCCTGTCCGGTGTTTGCGCCACGAGATCCACTGCCAACTGCCATTTAGCAGTTTTCAGGTTCTCGGTGGCGGGCGGCGCAACAACACGCTCGGTGTCCGGTACTGCTTCCTGCAATCGTCGGAGCGCCTCGCGTTGGTAGGATTCGTTCTGAGCAAGGGCCCATTCGGCGTATTCGTTGCCCGAACCGTTTTCACCCAGCGAACGAAGGTGGCATTTGGTGGCGCACTTGAGGAAGGCTTCGAAGAGAGTGGCAGTTATCTTCATGGAGGGAACATACTCCCGAGCCAACGGAGCGAAACGTGGACCGAAGACTTTTTTGTCGCGCGCCTGACGCGTGTGACGGGGAGATGGGGACGCGCGGCAGCGCGTCCCTACCACACGCTGGTAGAGCGGTGCTGCTGCGCCGCCCAAACCAACAGCGGTCTTGCCGTGCGGTTGCGTTCGTGGGTGCGGGCCAAGGTCGTTGAACCTTCAGGGAGGAAAAGGCCACCGGCAGGGTGGCGACGTTGAGCACGCGGCGGCGGCGGCGGGTGTGTTTGGGCTCGTTGCCGTCGAGCACGATGAGTTCGCCGGGCGGCGGGGCGCCGCGCCGATGACGTTGTCAACCGCCAAGAGTTTCGCTTTGTTCCGGGACGCTCAGGGAGTGAGTTGATCGTGATACTCATCCGTACCACGAAAGAAGCTCTGCATGTATCGCTTTTGAGGTACCCATTCGGCGTGGCCGTCGCAGAAGCTGATATTGCCGCCCTCTTTTCCATGATTGTCACCCGGATCCGGGTAATCCTCGTTCTTGCGGGTTGCATCCGCAGCATCCCGGTCGTCCGCGTCGTAGATGATCCAGAAGTCGGAGGGGCCGCCCCGCTGGTTCAGATAATTATAGATGGAAAAAGCGCCCGCCCCGCGATTATCCATTTTGTAGGTGTAACCGTTGATGACGGCCTGGGTTTTGCGGGCGGGATTTGCGTTGTTCCCGGCGGCTATCCGACCGTTTAAATAGCCGGCGATTTCATAGCTGTGAAACAAAGTTCCGTTCTTCCCGCTTGAATTGTCCGGCAAATAGGGCAAATAGGTGGCATTGCCGTGAACGCGGTCGGCATAGAGACTGACCCCCGAAGTGTTAAAAGTTCTGCCCATCGGATCGGTCAACCCGGCAGAAATGGGTAAGGCGTTGGTGTTGGGGACCGAATTTCGGGTGGACGGGCAGATGAAGGACTTAACATTTGAAACATACTGCGGGTAGAGCCAGTTCAGATCATCATCGGAGTAGTTGAGGGCCCCGCTTAAGGCGCCTTTGCTGTCGTCGTCAGCGTAGAGCTGACTTCCGAGGCCCATCTGCTTACCATTGTTGAGGCAACTTATGCGTTGCGCTCGCAGCTTCGCTTTGCTCAGCGCCGGCAACAGCATCGCCGCCAGAATGGCAATGATCGCAATGACCACCAAAAGTTCAATGAGGGTAAAGCCCCAGCTCGCCAATCTCCGCCGTTCATAATTATCCATGCGCATTTGCTTTCAAACGGAACTGAATTGATAGCTTGGGCAGTTAACACCAAGGCCGCTGCGTTGCAATGCCCTTCTGAAAAAAGGGAGGCATCCGCCGAAGCAGATGCCTCCCGTGAACGACAAGGCAGAAGCCCCAAATCCTACCTTAGAATGCGGTAGAATTGGGTGTCCCCACCGGCGGCCGTCACGGCGCGGAAGACGCCAGTGCTCACGTTGGTGATCGTGGCCGACAAGTTGTTGGTGTACGGACCCGCCACTGCGGGCGACTGTTGCAGGACGTAGGTGGCTGCCGGATCATTCGTGCCGCCGGTGAACGTCATGACGGCGTTCGATCCGGAGAGCGTGATGTTGGTGATCGTCACCGCGGGCGCTGCCAGCGTCTCCACCACGAGATTGTCATAAAGGCCAAACTGCATCTCGGGAACACCGGATTGACCGGCATTGATGTCAGACTGGCCCACGAAAATATTCGTGGACAGGGTATAGCCAAATTTCGCGACGTTGACGGTTGACATGAGCAGGCCGTCCAGGTGCCACGTAACAGTACTGCCGAGTTTGGTGATGACCACATCGTGCCAGACTTCACCCGGGGCCCCCAAGCTGGTCAGACCGGTCTGATTGCCACCCAATGGGGTTCCGAGCTGATCCGGCGGGGCTGATAGATTGCCGAACACCGCGTAATAGGGATCCGTGTTATTCAAAGTGGCGGCCGCATAATAGGTAAGTCCGGCTGGCAAAACCGCGCCGCCATTGGTGTAGGCCCGAATATCGGGATTCGTTCCGCCATCACCTGACATACCGAAATAGACAGAATCCGTGCCCGCCGCCGCCCCAGGCCATTGGGCTTTGGTGCCGCGTGTGATGCCGTACAGGCCGAGCTGCGTTGATCCAGAGCCGCCAGCCGGGAGCGGACCCGGGTAATTCGGCCACCAATCCACGCGCATGCGAAAGTCGCCAGCGAAGTTCTGACCTGTCGGCGAAGCGCTCAGGCCGCTGAATAGGGCGCTGCCTAAAACATTGACGTTGGCTTCCAGCTTGAGGCCTTTCTTCGTAACACTGCTGGAACGCGGGGCCTCCGGAATCCCATCGGCACTGTAGTCGTAAGCAAAAGTAGCCCGATCGCGCGTCACGTCGGTCGTTCCATAAAATACCGACCAACTGGGCGACGTATCCACGTCGAAGTTGTCCGCGAACGCCGTTACCACGGCTGGTGGGAGGTCGTCATTGAAAATTGTGACCGTGGCGTTGGTGTTGCTCGTGGCCAGGCTGTAATTCGCACCCGTTCCGAGCGTTAGAATCACCGTCCGGTTGCTGATCGTATCGCTGTTGTTAATCGGCAGCACCGTCACAAACGCATTCGTTGTACCCCCGGTGATCACAGTTGAGGTGGTGAGCAATTCATAGTGGGTGCCGTTCCCGGCCGTGCCGGACAGGGTGTAGTTTACGGTTACGTCTCCGAGCGCGTAGGGATTGGAAAACTCCACGCGAAATTGTCCGTAGCTATTGGTGTTACCTTCATACGCTGCCCGCCGAAATGCCGTCACTGCGGCGATTGGCAGGTCGCCGTCGTCGGTGATTTCAACCGTGGCTGAGAGGGAAGGGCCAATGTCGTAGGCCGTGGGATTGCCAGCCAGGACAATAATAGCTTGCTCGGTCGGCTCGCCGATCCCGTCGTTTTGAACTTTGATGGCGATATCAACCGAGGAGGAGCCTGCGGGTATGCGAACGGAATTGGCGGTAAACGTCACCCCGTTGGTTTGCGTCACATAGTCCGCCCCGCGAGTGGCCGTGCCCGCCGTACGGAAGGGCACGAGCAACGCGCTGGCGGTGCTGCCGGTGCGAGAGATGGTGATGAGGCCATCGTCTCCCGAAGGTTCTGCGCCGGTTGCGTCCGTCGCGACGATGCTCACAACTTCGTTGGTGGGGACGCCGCTCAAGTCCTCGACGCGCACGTTATCGAAGATCACAAAATTGTCCGCCCTGGGGGAGGCAATCGAGTCGAATGGATCCATGGTGCCGAGCATAACATTGCCCTTCGTCTGGAGGTAGAGATCCGGGCTGAGACTGGCGATTATATAACCATTTACGAGCCAGGTGACCGTGACGGTGCTATCTTCGTTCGTGCGCTGCCGGACCTCAACCTGCACCCACTGCTTGCTGGGCATGCCTGCGGTCTCGTAAGTTGGCTTGGGAAACATCAGTTTGAGTGGGGCGGTATCCGATTCATCAAAGACTTCCTGCTCCACAATGCTGTCGCCGTCGTGATCCAAAAATCCGCCGGCGCTGCCTTGCAATTCCAAGGGGGCGCCTGGCGTTGTGCCATCCCCGACGTAGGTGCGATAGTCGCGCGCCGCGCCGCCTTCGCCGGTAACGCCGAACCAGACGCCGTCACCCAGCGGTGACCCCGACCAGTTAGTCTCATTACCGCTGGTGTTCAACCCGAAAATGCTAAACTCCGTGGAGCCGGTCCCGCCGTTTTCGCCACCATTGTAATTGATCCACATGTCAAACTTGAACGCGTAATCATTCGAAAAGGTTTGCGAGAGATTGGGGTACAAGTTGAGACCGGCGGCGTCAGCAGTATCGTCATTTTTATTGACGGTTACTTTGACACCGTTGGTGGCGATGCCGGTGGTGCTGTTGGGTGCGAGGGGAATGGTGCGGCTAACGCCGTTACTCGTGTAGGTGTTCGTTGCGTAGTAAAACGCGAACTGGGCGGTGTAGTCCTCCACGCCCGTTCCCGATCCGGTCTTGATGATCCAGTTGGCGGAGGAGTCCGAGGTGAAGGCATCGGAAAACAGCGTAACTTGCGCTGAGATTCGATGGGGAGTTAGAGCCGACGCGAGGACGGCTATGCCGATTAGGTATCTCTTCAGGGTTTTCATAATATGACTATTTAGCGGATTTCGCTATCATTTCTAGCGGGTTGCGGTGACAACAACAAGGAACATTTCGAAAAAGCGATGATCTGTCAAACTGCCGTGCATGCTGGGGCGATGCGTGCCCAGTCGAACGCGTTGATCGCGACGTCGGGCGCTGGAGAATTCGGGATGCGCATTGCGTCCCGAAGTCACTGATCCCGTTGAAACACAAGCCATCGCGCCCATAGCTATTGCCCGTTCACCTCGGCCTCGGTTTTCTTGACGGCCCCCCACGATTTCAAATCGGCTTCGCGTGGAATGCTGAGTGCCGTGGTGAAGTTGCCGCATTTTTCGCACTTGGCGGAACGTTGCCCGCGGGGGCCAATCATGACGCACTGGTCGGCCTGGCAGACAAAGCCCAAGGCCTCTTCGATATCGGGCTTTTTGCAATCGGGGCACCGCGTGGGAAATATCTTGCGATCGGTGTAAAACCGGGCCTTGCAGGCGAGGCACACATAGCCGTTGGCATCCGAATCCAGCGCCTGATCCACCCCAGACTTGCTGCAACCCGCAAGCAGCAGGAGCGCGCCGGTCAGAAGGCACACCAACCCCGATCGCCTGTCCGCTTCCGGCGCGAAATGGGCCCCCGCGCGATCTTTCGTGTTGGCGATCATGGTGTGGTTTTGCCCTCATCTTGCGATAGTTCCCGGGTGATGAGGTATTTGTTGCCTTTCACGGTTACCCACTCGGCGTGGCCGTCGCAAAAATTGGCGTTGTGGCCGTCCGGGCCATGATTATCTCCGGCATCGGGATAATCGTTTATCGCGCCAGGGTAGGTTGCGAAGGCAGAATCCGCATCGACTTGCAACCAGATGGTGGATGGCCCGCCGCGTACACCCCGCAAGCTAAACGAAACGTTGCGGTGCGTGTAAGATTGAACCCGGCTCTCGGTCTTGCGGGTTCCCCGGCGTGGGTCCGGAGCGGCAAACTCGTTTGGAGTTCGCCACCAGGAGAAGTTCTCATAGCTGTGGCCAGGGTATAAACTTCGGGAAAGGGCAAAGTTCTTCAGATCGACGATATCCCGCTGACCATCAATCGCGTTCAGCACCAGATTTGTGGTCCGAAGGAAGTTCTGCGTGGCAGGGCACAGAAAGGAATTGATGCTTTTTGCGTAGTCGCGGTAGAGCCAGTTCAAATTGTCGTCGTAGTACTCATAAGTGCCGGTCAATAGCCCGTTGTTGTCGTGCCCGTACATCAAGTGGCCCAAACCGAGTTGTTTCAAATTGTTGATGCACTGGATGCGCTTGGCGCGAGCCTTGGCCTTGCTCAGCGCCGGCAGTAGCATCGCGGCGAGAATGGCAATGACGGCAATCACTACGAGCAGTTCGATCAAAGTGAAAGCCGCCCGCAACGCGGGCCGACGCGTCCGGGATTCCAAAGCAATGGATTTTGCCTCAGGCATAACTAGGAATATGCTTTATTTAAAATGACGGAATTGGGGCCATTTGGCAAACGCTCTGCAGGCATCTTCAAGCATTCTACTACCGATTCTTGTTCCCATTACTGACGGCGGCATTTGGTTCATTTCGCTACTCGTCCTATCCCGCCTCCGCAACCATTGTGCCTCTGAGTGCTAATGGACACAGCTCCGCATCGGTTTTGCAGGTAACATGACTAAAGCCTAAATATTCGGAGCAGCAAAGGAAAATAACTACATGAAGATGTTGAATTTGGGGGTTGGTCCGGTTGCTCCCGGATGCACAACGGGCTGGCGAATCCCGCACACCTCGGTCAATGTTGACCACCCTGAGGGAAACGATCTCCAAACCATTACAGAAGCGCTCAAAGTCACCGTCGGATCGAACGCGCTTGGTCCGAGTTCTGGCGGGGTTTGCGCTTCGGTGATTTGGTTTAGCCGGTCGCCCTCACTGGCTTCAACCTCGCGCCCGTCGCGGGCGCCCGCGTATTCTGGTCCGGTTTCATCGCTTTGGTAACCCACGCCGGTGGGTGTGCTGCACAACTACCGCCGCCGAAACTTGCGTTTAGCGGCTTCCTTGCTAGTTTTGCTCTCACACGCCGATGGGAGCAATTGTGCAGGGATTTTCGAGGGAAAGCACGGTGTGGGTTGGGCGAAAACTGCGGCCCGATCATGGGTGCGAGCGTGATAAGCCATCAGCAAAGCGGGGGGCGGGTGCAATGGACGACCGGATATGGCACCGCTCACCATACCAAACTGGAAAGCGTCTCGGTTGCCATTAAGAAGTCCCGCCGTGTTTACATGAAACGATCAATAACAATCGCGGCCGCGTTAGCACTGGCGGTGAGTACGATGTCGTGCACGACGGCGACGCGCGCTCCATCGGGGGTGCAAATTGAACGGAACGCACAACCTCGTTCCGAGATTGAAGCCCCCGCCCGCCCGCTTTACACGGGCCGTTCTCCAGAGGTGCGGAGCAAAGTGAAGCCGCAGGTCACGGCGGCTACCTCGACTTCCAAGATGGCTTCGCCCGCATGGGTCGCGCAGAAACCGGCCTCGAAATTCGGGGCCACGATAATCACAAATGGCGCCGCCGCCGGCCCGATCCGCATGACCCAGGCAATGCCTACCGAAGCCACGCTGGGGGCTGAATTCGCGGTTGACCTGAGCCTCACTGCCCAAGGCGATGTCGTGGGCGTCGTCATGCGCAACCCGATTCCCGCAAACGCTAGCTACGTTCGCAGTGAACCCGCGGCCACGGTTGAAGGCGGCCAATTGGTCTGGCAGATCGGCAACATGGACGCTGGGCAGACCCGGAACGCCAGGGTTTGGTTCAAAACCCGGCAGGCAGGCGCGCTCGTCAATTGTGCAACGGTTTCCACGGGGGCGCGTGTTTGCGGTACGACGCTGGTTGGCAAGCCGGTTATCGCGATTGACCAGTCCGGTCCGGAAACCGCCATGCTTGGCAGCGAGGTCACATATAAAATCGTCTTCAAGAACCCCGGCACCGGCACGGTGCGCAATATGTTTGTCACCAATCCGGTTCCGGTCGGCCTGAGCCACGCCAGCGGCAAGCGGGAACTGTCCTTCGACCTGGGCGATCTCGCGCCGGGACAGGCCAAACCACTGACCGTCACCTACAAGGCCGTTCAGCGTGGCCAGGTGTGCAACACTGCCACAGCCAACAGCCGCAACGCGGAAAAGGTCAGCCAAAACTTCTGCACCATCATTCTTGCGCCGGGCCTGAAGGTGGAGACTTCCGGGACAAAGGGCCAGATCCTTGGGCGCAATGCCGATTACGAGATTGTAATCTCCAATCCGGGGGATACCACGCTCCGGAATGTGGTTGTGAGCGACCGGCCGGCGGCGGAAACCTCCATTGTGGCCGCGCCCGGCGCGGCCGTTAGCCGCAATGAAGCCACTTGGAACCTCGCTGAGTTAAAGCCCGGCGCGAAGTTTTCCGCCACCCTCAAGCTCACTTCGCGGGTTGCGGGCACCTACTGCAACGCCGTCATCGTCACGAACAACGGTTTGAGCGATTCCGCAAAGGCATGTACGCTATGGAAGGGGGTGGCGGGTGTGTCGCTCGAAGTGACGGACGATCCGGATCCAATTCAAGTCGGGGAAAGCACGACCTACGCGATCAAGGTTGCCAACCAGGGCTCCGCCGACATGCACAACCTGAAACTCGTGGCCCGTTTCGGCGATCAGGTGACGCCGCTCAGCACCGCGCAGGGTAGTATCAGCGGCAAGGTCGTAAGTCTTCCCGCCGTGGCCATTCTCGGCGCCAAGCAGAGTCTGTCCTACACCATTTTGGTTAAGGGAAACAGCACTGGCGACTCCCGTAACAAGATAACGCTCACATGCGAAGAACTGAAGACGCCGTTGGAGAAAGAAGAAAGCACCACGGTTTACTAAGCCGAGAAGCCAAGGTGGATCGGCCATGATGGCATTGCGTGGTGAGAAGCTGCCCGCCGGGCAACCGTCTGTTGCGGAGTTGCCTCAAGGCGCAGATCAACCAACTGCTTCGTACGAACGCCAATGCCACTACTGACGCCGTGGACGCTGTTGGTCACCTATTCAAGAAGAATCGCTTCGACTCCTACAAGGGCGCAGTCAAATCTCACTGCGCCCGTTTTGCCTGACCGGTGGTCGGGCCGGTGTCCCATCTCGCAACACTTGCCGGGATTTCAAGACAAAGTTCCGCTGCGGGCCAGCCCGCTTTGCTGACGCCGCCCCTTGGTACTTGGGCTGCTCATTTCTGCGGCATGATGACAATTTTATTCATCGCCCTTGCCCTCACGACGGCGGGATTCGTCACGGAATTGATCGCCGCTACCCATGCCCCCTTCGACTACGAGGATGAAGCCGGATTTCATTTCGGAACGGATACGTCGGGGAATCCAGCCGGACTCGAAAACCCAAGTTGATTTCCTCCGCTGCCGCGGACACTGCTTTTGTTTGTCCCGCGTGGACGACAATAATGGCCCGGCCCCCCGACGATTCGCTCGCGGTGCCGGTACGCCATGAACCAACAAGTCCCCTGTCGGCCAAGACGCCCCCCGCTGTGTTCGCATGTTTGGGCGGGTGGCGCGCTTCGCGGACGGGGGGCTTTCGCTTTTAGCCCGGATCGAACTCGGATTGCACCCGCCGCCGGTTGCCGGCAGTCCCAACTCCCTGCGCAATGTCTTCAAAGCCCCATTTTGGTCATCTCGCGTTCCAATGCCAATTGGAACTGCTGCACGTCAGCGGCGGACGGTTTGTAGCCTGGCTGCTGCGGCACCACACCTAGTCGGCCGGTCTGATCCAGATACCAATCGGCGTTCATGCCGTCGCTAAACGTCACCTTCCCGCTGACTAGGGCGCCGGGGCGCGTGATTTGATCCAGGGAGAGGGAAACCTTGCCCGCCGCCGCCCCCCCGGGCGGCAGTGGTGGGGCCGGCGCCACCGGCGATTCGACTGGTGGGTTTGGTGCGGCGAGGGGGGCGACCGGTTTGGGGACTTCGGGATCCTTGAGCTTCAGTTTCAGATCATCCACCAGCATCCGCACTTCCATGTAAGTCAGCCGCAGGCCCAGTTCGGCCGCGAGCCGGTTTTGGACTTCGGAAATCTTCGAACCGCTGGCTACCCAGCCAGTGACGGTTTGTTGTTGGGCTTCGTTCAAATTCATAACATCAACTGTGGCTATTTTGCGGGCTTCGCGGCGGATGGAAATGAAATTCTTTCCGTGCTTGTCAGGTCGGGGGACGGGTTTGGCCCACTGACATCGCGGACGGCGCAGGCTCCCCATTGGCCCAGCCTGTCCAGTCGAAGCTTGGTTTCGTGGCCGATCTGACTAGACTTTTTCCATGCGCGTCCTGGCTTTGGATCACGGAACAAAACGGGTTGGTGTGGCGGTGAGCGATGAAATGTTCATCATCGCTCAACCGTTGGAATACATTCCGCCCGAGCCGTTCGCGGCATTTCTCGAGCGCCTCAAGCAGATCATCAATGAGAAGGAGATTGGCCAAATCCTTGTCGGCATGCCCCGGAACATGGACGGCAGTTATGGTCCGGCGGCGCTCAAGGTGCAGGCGTTTGTGGCGGCGTTGAAGGACGCCCTGACCATCCCGATCAAGCTGTGGGACGAGCGGCTTACCTCCACCCAGGCGCAGCGGTTCCTCATTCAGGGCGGGGTTCGGCGCGACCAGCGCAAAGAAAAAGTGGACAAGACCGCGGCGGCGATCCTCCTCCAAAGCTATCTCGACAGTGGCGCGGCGGGAGCGCTGAAGTAATGAAAAAACCAGCGGCCAACCCTCCTGCCCCCCAGCATCCCGGGGCGGTGGGGATGCTCAAGTTCAAACTCATCATTGCCTACGACGGGACGGGGTACGCGGGCTGGCAGGTGCAAAAGACCGGCACCGGCGTACAGGAAAAAGTGGAAACGGCGCTCGCAAAATTATTCCCCAGCCGGCCGCGTCTGCATAGTTCCAGCCGGACGGATACCGGCGTCCATGCCCTCGGCATGGTGGCGCACTTCGAAGTGCCTCGGGCGGAGTCGCGGATGTCCATGCTCAAACTCGCGCTCGCCCTCAACGCTTGGTTGCCGGCGGACATCCGCGTGGTGTCAGCCCGCCGGGCGGGGCCGGATTTTCACGCCCGCTTCCAGGCGCAGGGCAAGCAATACCGCTACGTGGTGTGGAATCACCCGGCGATGAATCCGTTGCTGCGCACGACGGCGTGGCATGTGCCGCGACCCCTCGACGTTTCGGCGATGCGCGCCGCCGCGCGACTGTTCGTGGGGCGGCACGATTTCCAATCGTTCACGGCGAATCAGGGTTACGCGCACGGGACCACTGTGCGCACCCTTACGCGGTGCGACTTGAAGCGCAGTGGAGTGCGGTTTACGTTTATCATCGAAGGCGACGGTTTTCTCTACAAGATGTGTCGCGCCCTTGTGGGCACGGTGGTGCAGGTGGGGCAGGGCAAGTTTTCCCCAACCGAAATCCGAACCATGCTCGCCTCGAAGGACCGCCGCGTCGGCGGCATGACGGCGCCGGCGCAGGGTTTGATCTTGTGGCGCGTTTTTTATGGCAAATGAAGTACCAGTAATCAGTATCAGCCGGCTCGGGATGGATCGCTGCTTTCTGAGCCCTAGATCCTGAACCCTTTCCGCTCCATGCACCTCGTCCTCGTTGAACCTGAGATTCCGCCGAACACAGGGAACGTCGCCCGGCTCTGCGCCGCCACCCGTACCACGCTCCACCTGATCGAGCCCTTTGGTTTCAAGCTCGACGACGCGCAACTCAAGCGTGCCGGCATGGATTATTGGCGGCATGTGGTGTGGCATCGCTGGGCGAACTGGCGGGCATTTGCGGAGAAGCTCCCGGTGAACGCCCGGGTATGGCTGATCGAATCGAAGGGGCCGCGGCTCTACACCGAGGCGCAGTTCGCACCGGACGACTATCTCGTGTTCGGTCGCGAGACCGCCGGCTTGCCGGCGACGTTGCTGGAACAAAACCGCGAGCGTTGGTTGCGCATCCCGATGTTCAACGCGCAATCGCGCTCGCTGAATCTGTCGAATTGCGCCGCTTTGGTATTGTTCGAGGCATTGCGCCAACAAGGATTCGTTGGCGGAACTTGAGCATGTGACGGCGGAGTGAAAGGGTCGTCGGGGGGAGTGTGGAACGTGAAGCAGTGCTTGATTTTTCCTTGCGATCGCACGGCTTTCTCCTGAGCCTCCAGCCATTATCAAACCAACATCCTTATCCCTCAGCATGGCTGCCCTCCTGGCCATGCAAGCAGTCCACGCGGCTGAGCCCGCCGCGGGCGCTCAACAATTCTGGCCACAGTGGCGCGGGCCGCTCGCGACCGGCGCCGCGCCGCTTGCCGATCCGCCATTGGAATGGAGCGAAACCAAGAATGTAAAGTGGAAGGTCGAGCTGCCCGGTTTCGGCACTTCCACCCCGGTGATCTGGGGTGGCCGCGTTTTCATTCTGACCGCTGTGCCCACTGGAAGGAAAGGTGAGGCGATAGCTTCCGAGCCTCCGCCCGCCGCCCCTGCGAGTCCCAACTCCGGGGAGAGACGGGGACGGGCTGGCGGCGGTTTGGGTCGCTCCGAGAAGCCAACCGAGGCCTATCAATTCACCGTGGTTTGCCTTGACCGCAAAACCGGCAAGACGCTTTGGCAAAAGGTTGCCCGCGAGGAAGTGCCCCATGAGGGTCATCATAAAGATCACGGCTTTGCCTCCGCTTCGCCAGTCACCGACGGCCAGCATCTGCTCGCTTATTTTGGGTCGCGCGGGCTATACTGTTTTGATCTCGACGGGAATTTGAAATGGGAGAAGGACTTCGGCGACATGCAAACCAAGAACAGTTTCGGCGAGGGCAGCTCGCCCGGGTTGTTCGGCAACACAGTGGTCGTCGTCTGGGATCATGATGGCGACGATTTCATCGTGGCGCTCGATAAGACCACAGGCAAGGAACTCTGGCGGACGCCGCGCAATGACGACACCGGTTGGTCTACTCCGCTGGTGATCGACAACCAGGGGAAACCTCAGATCGTGGTCAACGCCACGCGCAAAGTGCGGAGTTACGATCTTGCGACCGGCAAACAAGTTTGGGAATGCGCCGGCCAGACGGCTAACGCCATTCCCAGTCCCGTCGCAACGGCGGACACGGTTTATTTGACCAGCGGTTTTCGCGGCAGCGCGTTATTCGCCTTGCGGTTCGACTGCACCGGCGACCTCGCTGGCACGGACGCCATTCGCTGGAGCTACAACAAGAATACCCCCTACGTGCCCTCGCCATTGCTGGTGAACGGCTTGCTCTACCTGGTCGCGGGCAACAACCCCATTCTCTCGTGTTTCGACGCGAAATCCGGCAAGGTAAATTTTGAGGGGGAACGCTTGGAAGGATTGTTTGGCATCTACGCTTCGCCGGTGGCGGCGAAGGATCGCGTGTATGTTTTCGGCCGTGAAGGCACTTGCCTGGTGTTGAAGCAAGGTCCCACGCTCGAAATCCTAGCCACGAACAAGTTGGATGACAAAACCGACGCGTCCCTGGCGCTCGCGGGGAATGAGCTTTTCGTCCGCGGACACCAGAGTCTCTATTGCATCTGTGAGCAGTAAGTGATCCTTCCAGCTTTTCTCCCAGTTATTTCTAATCCCCTTTGAAAGTTTTTTCTAATTTCTCCTATTCAAAGTTAGGATCCTTGACGATTCTTTTGCCACTCATGAAATCATTGTGTTTTCTGCCGGGTCTGTTTTTATCCTTTGCCGTGCTGCTGCCGGATCGGGTCGCGGCTGGGCCGCTCGAACTCAAGCCGGGCGACCACATTGCCATCATTGGCAATACGCTGGCCGATCGGATGCAGCATGACGGTTGGCTGGAAACGCTCATCGTCGCGAAATTTCCCCAGGACGACCTCGTCTTCCGCAACCTTGCCGTGGCCGGGGATGAAGTCGTCCTTCGCCATCGTTCGGAAAACTTCGGTTCGCCGGATTCCTGGCTGACGAAGACCAAGGCGGACGTGATCTTCGCGTTCTTCGGTTTCAATGAATCGTTCAAGGGCGACGCGCGCCTCAACCAGTTCAAGCAAGACCTCGACAAGTTCGTCAAGGCCACCAGAGCTCAGAATTACAGCGGGAAGGGTGCGCCGCGTTTGGTCCTATTCTCGCCCATTGCCAACGAAAAACTCAACGACCCAAACCAGCCTGACCCCACCGCAAACAACGTCAACTTGCAGAAATACACCACGGCCATGGCCGAAGTGGCCAAGGCCAACGATGTTCTTTTTGTGGACTTGTTCGCCTTGTCGCAAAGGCTCTACGCACAGGCGGCAAAGCAGGGACAATCCCTCACGTTCAATACCCTGCACCTCACCGAGGCGGGCAACCAGGCGCTTGCCCCGGAAATTCTCCAGGCGTTGTTCAATACCACACCGCCCGCCGGCAAACTCGAAAAACTCCGCGCTGCGGTGAATGACAAAAATTCCGAGTGGCACGCCCGTTACCGCACGGTGGACGGATATAATGTCTATGGCGGCCGCTCGAAGCTGGAATTTCCGGTGGCTGGCAAAGACTCGCCCAAGATCACCAATTTCGACGTGATGCAGGACGAAATGTCCCAGCGCGACGTGAAGACGGCCAACCGTGATCGGCGCGTCTGGGCCGTCGCCAAGGGCGGCGACCTCAAGGTGGACGACTCGAATCTGC
>JADLHS010000001.1 GCA_020848635.1 Limisphaerales bacterium | reverse complement strand
GCCCATTCTCGAGGCCGGCCTCGCCAATCTCACGGTCGGGGTCGTGCCGCCGGCGCTGGACCAGGTGCTGATTGGCGCCATTGATCGCTCGCGCAATCCCGAGTTGAGACTCGCGCTCGTCCTCGGTTTGAACGAAGGCGTTTTCCCCGCGCCGCCCGCGCCGGCCACCTTGCTCACGGAGCCGGAGCGCACCGGACTGGAGCAACAGGGCATTTACTTGGGGCCAACGCGGTACCAACGCCTCGGCCACGAACGTTACCTGGGGTACATCGCCGTCACCCGGGCCAGCGAGCGGCTCATCCTGACCTGCGCCGCACAGGACGCGAAAGGGCAACCGCTGAATCCTTCGCCTTTTCTGGATCACATCCAGCGCATCACCGGGGTGGCGAAAGAGACTTTTTCGGACGCGCGGACGTGGTGGCAAAGTGAGCATCTCTGCGAACTGGAAGCGCCGGCGCTCCAAATGCAGCGCACTGAAGCGCTGGCCCAATTCGCGCCGCTCGGCCCGGTGCTGAAACAATGGCGACAGGTCCGGCTTGCCCAGGTCAACGACCCGCTGCCGCCGGCGGTCATGGAGCGCATTTTTGGACGCGAGCTGAAGTCTTCTGTCAGCGGGCTGGAGGATTTTGCGGCGTGCGCGTTCAAGTTTTTTGCGGCGCGGGGACTGCGCTTGCAGGAACGCAAAGAATTCCAGTTCGACGACCGCGACAAGGGCAGCTTCCAGCATGACGCCCTGGAGGAGTTCCATCGCCGGGTGAGGGCCTCGGGCCGTCAATGGCGCGACCTCACCCGCACCGAGGCCGGCCAACTGATCGCCGATATTGGCCGCGACCTGCGGCCGACGTTCGGCGACGGAAAGTTTCAGGCCGGCGGCGCGGCGCGCTTTGCAGGTGACTATTTGATTGAACGCTTGCGCCACCTCGTCACGACGCTCATTGAATGGATGCCGCAATACGACTTTGATCCCACCGTGAGCGAAATTGCGTTTGATGACGACCAGGCGCCGATACCCGCATGGCGAGTGGTTCTGCGCCACAGCCGCGCGCTGCGATTGCGGGGCCGGATTGATCGCGTGGATTTGTGCCGGTTGGATGACCACACCGCGCTGGCCGTGGTGATGGATTACAAATCGCGAGTGCGAAAGCTCGACCCGACCAAGCTGCATCACGGGCTGGAGTTGCAACTGCTATCCTACCTCGGCGTGCTGAACCAGCTCCCAACGACGGGAACACTGTTCGGCGGCAAACGGCTCGTGCCGGCTGGGGTGTTCTACATTCCGCTCAATGGCGGTGGGGGCAAACCCGCCGGCACGCGGGCCGGAGTGCTGGCCAGCGGCAAGGCGGATCAGCGCACGGCGTATCAGCACAGCGGACGATTTCTCGCCGATCAAATCACGCATTTCGACAACCGTGGCCGGCCCAAGGGCGACCAGTTCAAATACGCGAGGAACAAGGACGGTCAGCTCGCCAAACGTGGCAACGAGGCTTTGGCCGCGGCGGAGTTCGAAGGGTTGCGCGAAAAGATCGAGCACCACCTGCGCGATTACGGCGACCGGATTTTTGGCGGCGAAGTGGCTGTCGCCCCGTTTCGCATTGGCACCGCGACGGCCTGCGATTATTGCGATTTTCGGCCGGTGTGCCGGTTTGATCCCTGGACGCAGCCCTTCCGGGATTTGCGGCCGCCCCCGAAGCCAGCCAGAGACGCGGCGCCGAAGCCAGGAAAACCGAAGTCCGCATGAGCGACCTAACGCAACAACAGGCGGCGGCGGTCAACGGGCATGGAAATTTGCTCGTGGTCGCCGGCGCGGGCACCGGCAAAACCCACACGCTCATCGCGCGCTGCTTGCGACTGCTGGTCGCGGACCGAGTATCGCTCGAAAACATTTTGATGGTGACGTTCACCGAAGCTGCCGCGGCGGAAATGCGCGGCCGGCTGCGGAAGGAGTTGCAGCAGCTGCAGGAAGCCCAGCCGGAGGAGGTGCATCTCGCCCAGCAACTGGCCCTGCTCGACACGGCGCGCATCAGCACGTTGCACGGCTTTTGTCTCCAGCTCGCGCGCGAACATTTTCACGACCTTGGCCTCGACCCGCAGTTCAGCATCCTCGATGAACAACAGACCCGGCCACTCCAGCGCGAGACCCTCGACGAGGTGTTGGAACGACACTACGCCGGCACGAGCGCGGAATCCCTCGCCGTCCAGGCGCTGATTCGCGCCAGCGGGCGGGGGATGGACAAGCGCATCCGCAAATCAATTTTGAAGTTGCATGCGTACTCGCAATCCCTGCCCGACCCGGCGACCTGGCTGGGCGCGCAACAGGCGCGGTTTGAAACGCGCGCGCCAGACGAATGGCGGAGGTTGTTTGTCCAAGCCGTCGTGGCTTGGCGCGCGGAATGGAAAACCGCCCTGACGGCAGTGGCGGATGAGACCCCGGCCCTGCGGCTGTCACATGCCGCCCTCGCAGCGCTCGCCGTCCAGCCCACCCTCGACCAGTGCGCTACGACGTTGCAGGCCGTAGCCGCGGCGGACGCGGACCCGAACTGGCCGCACGGCACGAAAGGGAAGTTTCGGGATCCGCTCACCGGCTTTTTTGAAGACGCGGAGTTTCTGGTCGCCCTGGCACCGAACGGAGACGACGACCCACTCCAGCAGGATTGGGAATGGTCCCGGCCGCCGATGCTAGCCCTGATCGGGCTGGCCCGGGAGTTCACGCTCCTGTTCGCCGCGAAGAAGCGCGAGTTGGGGGGCGTGGACTTTCCGGACTTGGAGCAAGGCGCGTTGCGACTGCTCCGTGAGCCGGCCATCGCGGCAGAATGGCGGACGCGGCTGGCCCATGTGTTCGTGGATGAGTATCAGGACATCAACGCCGCGCAAGACGCGATCCTCACGGCGCTCAGCCGGTACGGCGCCGCGGCTAACCGCTTTCTGGTCGGCGACGTGAAGCAGAGCATCTATCGCTTCCGCCTGGCCAACCCGCAAATCTTTCAGCGGTATCATGACGAATGGTCCGCCCCGGCCGGGCGCGACACGCCGGGCGCCGCGGGGCGCGCCTTGTCCCTCACCGAGAATTTCCGCAGCCGCGAGGGGTTGCTGCGATTTGTGAATCCGCTCTTCGCGGCGTTGATGCGAAAAGAAATCGGGGGCGTTGACTACGAACCATTGGAATTTGGCGCGCGGGAACAGCGCGCGGCGCGCGGCGCGGGCGACCACCCGGGGCCGGGCGTGGAGTTTCATCTCATCGCCCAGTTCGAGGCGGAGACCCCGACCGGAGACGAGGAGATGGCCGAGGCGGCGAACGGAAAAACCGAACCGCCGGATTTGCTCGCCGTGGAACGCGAGGCCCGGCTGGTGGCGCGACGGCTGCGCGCGCTGCATGATGCGGGGCACGCCATCTGGGACAAGGACACCGGCAGTTTCCGGCCGGTGAAATGGGGCGACATGGCGGTATTGCTGCGGTCGCCCGCTGGGCGCGCGGAGGCTTTCGCAAAAGAGTTCAGCAAGACGGGCGTGCCGTTGTGCGCCGCGCGCGATGGATTCTTTGCGAGCCTGGAGGTGAGCGACCTCCTGAACCTGCTTAAGTTGCTGGATAATCCCTTACAAGACGTGCCGCTGCTCGCGGTGTTGCGGTCGCCACTGGTCGGCTTGTCGCTGGCCGAACTGGCGGAGATCCGGGCGGGTAGCAACGCCAAGATGTTTTGGACCGCGCTCCAGCAAATGACGAACGACGAAAGTCGCCGGATGAATGAGTTGGGGCAGAAGCTGACGGTTTTCCTCAACCAATTTGCGCGCTGGCGGGAATTGGTGCGCCAGACTTCGCTGTCCCAGTGTCTGGAGACAGCCCTGGCCGACACCCATTACGAAGCGATGCTGCAGGCGGGCGAACGGGGACTGGAGCGCGCCGCCAACGTGCGTCGGCTGCTCGACCTCGCGCGGCAGTTTGATCCCTACCAACGCCAGGGGCTTTATCGCTTTCTGCGCTTCGTGCGGATGCAGGAGGATGAAGATCTCGACCTCCAACCCGCGTCGCCGGCCGCCGAGAACGCGGTGCGGCTCCTCAGCATTCACAAAAGCAAGGGACTGGAATTTCCGGTCGTGGTCCTGGCCGGAATGGGGACGCGCTTCAACGAGCAGGATCTGAGCGAGGCGGTGTTGCTGGACGAGACGATGGGGTTGTGCCCGAGAATCACGCCGCCGGAGTCCGAACAAAGTTATCCCGGCCTGACCCACTGGCTGGCACGCCGACACGAACGGCGGGAATTGCGCGGGGAGGAGTTGCGGTTGGGCTACGTGGCGCTCACCCGCGCCCGCGACCACCTAATCCTCGTAGGCACGACCAAACGCAAGGCGGACGCCGTGAAATGGGGCCGTCCAGCTTCTGCCAACATCAGCACCGGCGAAGTGGCGAATGCGCGGAGCCTGCTGGATTGGCTTCTGCTGTGGTTGCCGCACGCGACCGCCCAGGGCGACTGGACTGCGGAACGGAGTGGCGCCAACGATCTTTTGCACTGGCAGATTTATGACGGGAGCGAGCGGGTATTTCAGGAGACGGGCGGCCGCGATTCAACCCCGCCGCGCGCCGAGTCCACTGACGAGCCAGTCCCAGCCGACGCCTGGGATCAATTGCATTCCCGGCTCAGTTGGGCCTACCCGTTTCCAGCGGCCACCACGGCAGCAGCAAAGACTTCCGTCACCGCGCTGCGACGACGGGCAATGGAAGATGATGTGCTGGAGGCGGAAGATTGGAGTCGTGAGTCTGCCGACGGCCGGCTTCCGGCTGCCGTCCGAGGCCCAAGGACTCGGCGGGGGAAACTGGGCGCGACGGAGATCGGCCTGGCTCACCATTTGTTTTTGGAACACGTCGCATTGGACCAGACCGCCACCGAATCCGCGTTGCGGGCGGAAGCGGAACGGCTGCGGGCGGCGGGGTTGCTCGCGACGGAGCAAATGGTGGCGCTGGATTTCGCGGCGTTGGCCAACTTCTGGCAATCGGAGATTGGGCGTAGGATTTGTGCGGAGGCGCGGAATGTGAAACGGGAGCTGGCCTTCACGGCGCGGTTTGATTTGGTGGAATTGGGGGCATTGCTACGATCCGGGCCCGCCCGCTCCGCTCCACCGGCACCCGACGAGTTCGTGGTGGTGCAGGGCGTGGCGGATTTGGTGGTGCGGCTGCCCGAGGAAATCTGGCTGGTGGATTTTAAGACGGACGCGGTCACCCCCGCCGAACTGCCCGCGAAGGTGGACCACTACGGGCCGCAATTGAAGTTATACACACTGGCGCTGGCACGAATTTATCAACGACCGGTCACCGAATGCCATCTGCATTTCCTGACTGCCAACAAAACCGTCCGCGTCGAACCGCCAACGGCGACTAAGCCGGTGTAGAACTTAACGGAAGCTGGCTTTGGTCTCCACCGGTCGTAATCGGCGGCAATTGGCCCGGGTTCACCTCCGCCCCCGCCGGCTCGACGCGCACCACGGCGGTCCGGATCAGCTTGCCCTGGAACGTAAACCCAAGGGCGATCTGCTCCGCGACGACGCCAGCCGCCGCGGGGGCGTCGCCCGCCACCGACTGATGCCGCTGGGCATCAAACGCCTCACCCGGCGCGGCAAGCAACGGCACCAACCCGACGCGCCGCGCGGCATCGCGGCAGGCGTTCTGGAACTGGCCGAGCTGCGCGATCAGTTTTTCCTGGCCGGAATGCGCTGCCGCGCGGTTGAGGGCGAAGACGTGGTCGAGCATGAACACGAGGACGTTGAGCCAGTCGTTTTCCGCGCGGCGCAGTTTCTCCACTTCGAGCCGGAGGGTGGCCTTCTCGCCATCGTTCGCCTTTTTCATGAACGCGGTGAACTCGCGGACTTCGGCGGCCATGCGATCGGTGATTTCACGGGCCAGCCCGGCCGTCTTGTCCGCCTGGGCCTGGGCGGTTTGCAGATTGTCATTGGCGTTGGTGATCTGCGCGACGAACCCCTCGAGGTCTTGAATTTTTTCCGTGGCCGAACAGAGCGTGCTGGTTTCGATGAGCTTGACGAGGGCGCCGTATTTGATCACCGCGCGATACTCGAGCAGGTAGGGCAGGATGCCGAGCAACGCGCCGAGGGCCACGCAGATGGCGAGCGTGATGATTTGATCGAGCGGCAGCGGCAGTTTGCCCTGCCAGTTGACGAAGAATGCCAGGCCCAGCATGAGCGCATCGGCGAGAAAGAACGGCCACTTGGGGACTTTGAGCGCCTTGAGTTCCTGTGCATCTTGCATGGGGCGACAGTAGCCAGACGCCGCGGGCGTTTCAAGCAATCGCGGAAGGCAGCCGGGAAAACTCTTGCACGGCGGGAGCGGCTCAACTACTGTTTTTCCTGCGTTCCGCGCCGACGCGCGATTTTCCGGCCTCGGTATTGATCCCGACAGGAGTGAAACATCGGCGGCCAGTCTTCTGTGGGTTGGTAGCTCAGTTGGTAGAGCAGTGCCCTTTTAAGGCATTGGTCCGGGGTTCGAGTCCCCGCCAACCCACCACTT